>JANWXO010000210.1 GCA_025057295.1 Candidatus Binatia bacterium
CTCTGTAGGGATCGGTATATTCGATCTGAAGGTTCCGTGCACCGGCGAGGTCCCGTGGACTGCGGAATTCCATGATCGATTTGTATTTGATCCCTTCGTAGCCCGGGACTAGGCAGTAGTCGCCTTTGGCATACTCCGCCGCCGTGGCCACAAACTCGAAGCGGCGATCCAACCGTCCGCCTTCGCCACGCCCCCACGCGACCATCGGCATGAAATAATCACTGTGGCCAGGTCGCCAGTAGAGGTTCCAAAATACCTTGACCGCTGCCTGGGGATCATCGGGATCGATGGTGGCAAACGGCCACCCACCGCCATTGAAGCCGATCAAGGCTCCTTGCTCGTCGAGGTAATAGCCGTTGACCATATTTTTCCCCCACTCAGGCGGGGGAGGATACGTCCCCGTTGCAGCAACCTCCATCTCCATCTCGGGGAAGAAGTAAAACTCCCAGGCCGGCTGCGGAATGAACGGCTTGAGACGCTCGATATCGTGGAAGGTAAGACGCTCGCCCGGCTGGAAGGCAGGGGAGGCGTGTCGGTACTGCTCCAGCCAGTCCCGCACCGCTTGATAGCTGCGATCCGCAGCTGCACGGGCAGGAGAAACACTCAACAGCCCAACACTCAATAAGGCGAGAGTTTGCCAGCATATTTTGCCCCGCCTTGTGCGCCCATCGCGACTCGCTCTTTGCATATCCCCTCCAGTATCTCCGTATTTGTCCCCTTGCCCCCACACAAGGGGAACTAACCGCCAAAATAACTCCGTGGATTATCGACGGTCATTGTGCGGATCGTGCCCTCGCTCACTCCTGCTTTGCTCAGCGCGGGCAGAATACTCCGGCTGATATGAGCATAGTTCCAGTTAGGGCATTTGGCAATGAAGGCTTGCCACTCTTTCGTCACTCGTCCCAGCCAACAGTTAACATAGTCGTGCGAGAGCATGATGCAGTCGTAGCCGACAGCGAGGAGCCCGATCAGGGAGGCAAGTTGCATTTTGTCTGACGCGATCGTCTCGATGCCGAGTGCTTCGTTATAGAGGCCCGTGGCAATCACCACGCGCATGCTGGACTGCTCTGCTCCCTCAGCGGCGAACTCCGGGCCGCACCCCAATTCCATGGGGCAGGGATCCATGCACAAGCACACTCCCAGACTTTTGATTCCTTTGAGTTTCTCGACCGTATCGGCCACCGCTCGTTTGCGGTCGAATCCATAGCTGTCCAGCTCCCAGCCAGGAAATCCGGCGGTGAGGTGTTCGTGGGATCAGGGCGAAGCCCAGGCCCTCACGCGTCCAGGAACCTAATACGGTGTTTACAGTGGGCATAGGAGTCCTTTCTGTTTGTGCGAAGTTTCTAGCCGAGATATTGTAAGAAGTAGAGATTGTTGCCGTCCGGATCCTTGAGTCCGACCAACCGCGCCCCCCATTCCTGATCTGCTGGCTCGCCATCGAACTGCACGCCTTTGGCTTTCAGGTCCTGGTAAATCCGATCCACATCTTCCACGAGAAAGCTGATATGATCGATCCCCGGAGGATTTTGTGCCAGGGTCGGTTCTCGTCGCACCGGTTGCGGGTTCGCCTGGGTCTGGAAGAGAAATAGCACGGCGCTGCCCGCCGTCATCGTGCATCCTTTCACGTCGGCGTCGTAGTCAGCGCTCTTGGTAAAACCCAACTGCTCATAGAACGCGATGGAGCGGGCCAGGTCTGTCACGGCGATGCCGACATTATCGATTCCCTTGAGCATCGGGCGCCTCCTTTTGGGAAATCTCTCCTCAGAATTATTGCAAGCCTGAGGGGTGTCAACCTATGGAGAAGATCTGTCGCCATACCCGGCGCATGATCCCCAAGGCACGTTGAATATCTGCTGGGGAGATGCCGTAATGCGTGACTGCGCGGAAACGGCCTCCGCCCAGATCGCCGATTTTGACGCCCTCCTCTGCCAGAAGCTGAGCGAAAGACGGCTTGGCAGGGTCAGGGCGTGCAGGACCGAAGAGCACGATATTGGTTTGCACTGTCTCGAGGTCGAGCTGCATACCGGGGAATTCTGCTAGCCCCTCCGCCAGCACCCGGGCATTGTGGTGGTCCTCCGCCAGGCGCTCCACCATAGTGGTCAGCGCAACGATCCCGGCTGCCGCGATCACCCCTGCCTGCCGCATGCCGCCGCCGATCATCTTGCGCACGCGCCGCGCCCGGGCGATGAAATCCGCCTGCCCACAGACGAGGGAGCCGACCGGTGCGGCCAGTCCTTTGGAGAGGCAGAACTGCACCGAATCGGCATAGCACGTGAGCTCGCGCACCTCACACCGCAGGGCCACCGCAGCGTTGAAAATGCGCGAGCCGTCGAGATGCAGCGGGATACCGACACGGTCGGCAAGGTCCCGCACTGCACGCAAGTACGCAGGCGGGAGGATGGTCCCGCCACACCGATTATGGGTGTTCTCTAGACAGATCACGCCTGGTGGTGCGTAGTGCAGATTCGTGGCCGCGGGTCGGATGGCCCCAGAGAGGGCGCCGAGGTCGAGTTCGCCGAAGCTATACGTTGGGACCGGGTGAAAGACCACGCCGCCGAGCGCTGAGGCACCGCCGGCTTCGCAGTTGAAAAGGTGCGAGCGGTCTCCCACGATTGCCTCGTCCCCGCGGCGACAGTGGGTCAGCACCGACACGAGATTCCCCATCGTCCCGCTGACTACCAACAGTCCGGCCTCCTTGCCTGCTACCTCCGCCGCCAGAGCCTCCAGGCGGTTCACCGTGGGGTCCTCTCCCATCACGTCATCCCCCAGCTCTGCACGATACATCGCCTCGCGCATCGCCGGGCTGGGCAAGGTCACCGTATCGCTGCGCAAGTCAATCACACTCATCTGCTGCCCCTCTCTATGTTTCTCACCGTCCTCGTACCCGTGCAATCGCACGGCGTTCACGCTTGCTTGGTCGTCCCGCTCCGGCAGGTCGCGATAGTGGTGACCCGGAAAAGCGCTCCGCTGGGGGAGGCGGGGGCGAATGATCCTCATAGAGCAGGCGAGCCTCAGCTGCGGGACCACGCCGCTCGGAAAGGGCAAGTACGACAACCTCCTTACGTCCGCTGGGATGCGTGAAAGAGAGCCGGTCGTGCACCCGGATGAGTCGATGCGGCTTGGCCGTCTGACCGTTTACCTCCACCTTTCCGCCGTTACAGGCTTCCGCCGCCAACGTCCGGGTTTTGTAAAAACGTGCCGCCCACAACCATTTATCCAAACGGACGGCTTGCGGTTGCTTCTCCACATCCTCGCTCTGAGGGGTTCTGTGGCTCAAGACGCACTCTCTCCTCGCCGATGCAGAGCTACGCTGCAAACGCCTCCAGCACTGCACGCACCCCTCTATCGTAATCCCCATCGACCGCTGTCGGGTAGAGAATGACGTAGGAGGCGCCAGCTCGCTCGAACTCCTCGACTTTTTTCTGACACTCCTGTGCAGTTCCCATAGCAGCGACTTGTTCCGCCATCTGCTCCGATACTGCCTCCGCCGCTGCCTGCATGTCGCCCTTCGTCGCCGCTTCGGCAATGGCAGCAGCTTCTTTGTGAAACCCCTGACGGGCAAACAAACGGTTGTAGAACGGCATCTGGCCGTAGAAGGCGAGGGTCCGCCGCACCGAGCGCAGAGCCACCGCACGATCCGAACACACGCAGCAGTGCATAATCAGGGCGATGGTTACAGCAGAGGGGGAGCGTCCGGCTTGTTGCGCACCTCGGGCAATGCCGTCTACGACCTCTTTCAACCCCTGCGGGGCATAGTTGAGCGGGAGACTGCCGTCGGCGAGTTCACCGGTCAAGACAATGCTCTTGGGCGAGATCCCTGCCACATAGATAGGAATCTCTCGTTCTGTTTTGGGCACAGCCAATCCCCGGGCCGCCATACGCGCCAGCCCGGCATACTCGCCGCGGAACACCTGCCGCACGGTCGTGAGATAAGTCCGCAGCGCTGTGAGGGGTTTGTCCATCGCAATGCCATACGCCGCATTGGTCGGCACGTGACTCGTGCCTAACCCGAGCAATACCCGTCCAGGGGCGATCTGATCGATCGTCATGACGTGCAAAGCGGCCAGGAGCGGGTGCCGCAGATAGATATTGGTAATGCCCGTGCCGACCTGAATGCGGGACGTTTTGCCCGCCACGTATTGCGCCAGTGCCAGCGAGTCGGTCACCGACTCGGTCACGAGAAAATTGCGGAACCCTCTTGCCTCTGCCATTTGCGCATAAGTGACGATCCGCTCGATTGCGCCTGGAGCCATACTACTGAGCACCAACAGGCCAGGAGTGCGCATATTTCCTCCTTTCCCCATTAGCGGTTCTCAACCCTTCCGCCACCCTCCCGCTCCTCCCGCTCCTCCCGAGAAACGTGCGAGGTCTGTTTCTTCAAATCACAAGCGCGCCGTTGCTGCAACCCAATACTCACACAGGGGATAGTTGATTGAGGTTCAGCCACGGGTGTGGTAGCGTCTCGGCGAAGGAGAGCGTTATGGACGCAAAGGCTGGAGCGCGCGAACGTTTCGACGCGGTGCGAGACAGCGTGATCGCGCTGAGTCACCGCATTCATGCCACCCCTGAACTCGGCTTCGAAGAGGAACGATCCTCAACCTGGATCGCAGAAGCATTGGCCGACGCGGGGTTTGCTGTGACGAAGGGGATTTGTGCGCTGCCGACCGCTTTTGTCGCCCGTGCGGGCAGCGGTCCGCTGCACCTTGCCATCTGTGCCGAGTACGATGCGCTCCCGGGCATCGGACATGCCTGTGGTCACAACATGATTGCTGCGATGGCAGTCGGGGCAGGGATCGCTGCGGCGCATGTCGCCGATGACGTCGGCCTCACGGTCAGTGTCATTGGCACTCCGGCGGAAGAAGTGGGTGACGCAGGCGGCAAAATTCTCCTCCTGGAGCGTGGTGCTTTCGGCGGCGTGCACGCGGCAATGATGGTCCACCCTGCTCCTTTCGACGTGGTGGAGATGCCGATCATCGCAGCCTCGATGTTTGAAGTCCGCTATACCGGCAAAGAGGCCCATGCCTCGGCCTTTCCGGAATTGGGAATCAACGCAGCAGACGCACTCACGATCGCGCAAACGGCAATCGGTCTGCTCCGACAACATATCCGACCGACCGATCGGATCCATGGGATTATTACGAAAGGTGGCGATGCCCCGAACGTCATCCCTGCACATACGGCAGCAAAGTATATCGTTCGGGCAAAAACTCTCGCCGACCTGGAAGAAATTCGGGCCAAAGTCCTGCGGTGTTTCGAGGCCGGGGCCATTGCCACAGGCGCTAAGCTGGAAATTCTCGGTGGTCAGAAGCCCTACGCCGAAATGCGTCACGACCCCGATATCGCCGCCGTCTATCGCCGCAACAGCGAAGCCCTGGGACGCACCTCCCGCCTCCCATCGGCGTCATTTGCCCGCGCGGCAGGCTCAACGGACATGGGCAACGTCTCTCTTGTCCTGCCCGCCATCCACCCAGCGATCGGCATTAACTCTCTCCCGGCAGTCAACCACCAGCCCGAGTTTGCCGCACACTGTGTCACCGAAGCGGCGGACAAAGCCATCATCGATGGTGCACTGGCGATGGCCTGGACAGCGATCGATTTAGCTGCAGATCCTGTAATTCGGAACCGTCTGCTGCACAGGACCGCAGTATAAGGGTGTCGCGACTAGCAAAGGAGTTGGTGAGCGGCCCTTAAGAGGGACGCGCCGCACCAGTCCCGCAAGCTGTGGGTTCTCAGAGGAGAGAGCCGGAGTGTCCCTATTCCTCTTGCAGAGCGTGGACGTCGGTGCAGACTTCTACGCCGAGGCGGGCGGCTACTTC
>JANWXO010000211.1 GCA_025057295.1 Candidatus Binatia bacterium
GCTGACGTGTGCGTCATGGTGGAGGGACGCGAATGGCAAAAAAATCAGTTCTCCGCGACCCCCGGCTCAACGAAGGGAGAAAACTGCTCGACCAGTGGGGGATTACCCTTTCACGGTTACAAGACGGTAGCCTGACACTCGCAGAGCTGGAGCACCGGATCGGCCACGATGCAGTAGCCGATTTGGCGTTGGCCGCGTTGTTGGGAGACTGTTCCCAACCCGAAGCCGCACGGCTGCTCGTCGCATGGGAACACAAAGTTGCGGACAAGAGCCTACGGCGCGAGATCCGTCGCTCGCTTTACAAACTGGCCCAGAAAGGGGTCCAGGTGACCCGCCCGACGCAAGAGCAGGCTCGGCCGATTTTCACTCCGCTCGAACCCGAAGGGTACCTCTCGGCCATCGATGGCCACGGCGATCGCCTCGTCTGGCTGGTGAAACCACGGGTCGGAGGCGGCCTGCACTACTTGTCCGCCCTCGTCAACGAATCTGAAGGGCTGCGGTATGTTGAAGGCGCCGAGGTGACACGGAAAGCACTCCGCCTGATGCGCCAAGATCTCAGCACCCAGCACCAGATCACCATGATCGCAGCCCCGTGGCGGTACTGTGACTTTCTCATGCACGAAGGGTATGAACGGGCGCAGGCGCGCGGCAGCAAAGAACACGTCGCATCCTACCCCACCCTCCGCTCTCATCTGCTCTCCTCCCCACCTCAGCCGGTTGATATCCCTCTGCCGCCAACGTTGATGCAAGACGTCCTTGCTACAACCGACACGCTGCTCCAGACCTCTGCCCGCCTGTTTGAGGAGCTCGAGCTGCGACGCTGGCTCTTGGACGCTACGCAAGTGCGTCCCTATCTCGAGCAGATCGCCCAGGCACAGGAAAGCCCTTTGATTCTGAGCCGGTATCAGCAGCAAGACCGCGTGCAGATGGTCATCAGCAAAGCCATCGATGACCTGTTCGGCGGAGCGCACGGCAAGGTGTACGCACGTCGCCTCCAAGAAATGGCCTTCTACCTGGCAGCGACGGAGCGCCCCGAGGCCGCCAAGCGTGCGCTGGCAGTCGCTTTCGCTCTGCAAAACGGTTCGGAGGGAGGAAAAGGCATTCCATTCTGCGAAGAGCTGGTGCGCCAGAGTCTCGCCCTCCACTACCAGATGGAACGCCAAAAAGAAGCAGAAGAGGCACGGGGGTCATTGATCATGAAACCCGCCGACTTCGCCGCTCGCATGCAGGCAGCGCAGCGCCGGCGTCTGCGCCAGGCATAGCCAGGGAACCCAGTCCGTACTCCCCTATGCGGCCCCCACCGCCCGCTCTCGATCAGGTCTTGCGGTTGCCAATGGACAGGGGTTTCTGGTATCCCCTTGCAAGGAAGAACGCGCACCGCGGAGCGCAAAGAATGCTGCACGGGCAAGGACTCTGTCTCGCTTGTTCTTCAGTGTTTCTCGGATTGGAGGGGTTATGCCACATCCTTCTCCAGATCGCATTACGTTACTGCCATTTTTGTCCCCAGGCACGATCCTCTCGTGCCCAGATTGTGGGATGGGGTTGTACCTGTTGGTGAAAAAAGTGACGCGTGACGGGACCTTTGAAGGTGCGGTGAAACCGATGGTGGATGTCCCGGAGTACACGCGCGGCGGTTCCCTGCCGAAAAAATGCCCGTTCTGTAAAGTAGGAGAGTGGTGGTATCCGCCGGGCACGGTTCACACCCTGCAGTACGGTTGGGTGGCGTGAGGCGCCTTTTCCGCGGGAGAATCACCTCGACCTGCAGAGGAGGCATCATGGCAGACAGCAAGGGAGAGATTAGGTCTTTTCATGCCCATGTCTACTTCGATTCCTCGACCCGCGCGGCTGCGGCCCGTGTGCGCGATGGGTTAGCCGAGCGCTTCGAGGTCGAACTGGGTCGTTGGCACGAGCAGCCCATCGGCCCGCACCCGCAGCCGATGTATCAGGTGAAATTCACGCCGAGTGAATTCGGTAAAGTCGTCCCCTGGCTGATGTTGCACCACGAAGGCCTGGCGGTGCTGATTCATCCCAATACCGGAGACGAGGTGGGCGATCACACGCACCGGGCCCTGTGGTTGGGGGAGAAACTGCCGTTGAATATCGCCTTTCTCGAAGAATTTGCGCGTACGCATCAGCACTAATGACACGACAGGCACGCGAGGAAATGCGGTGACAGAGAACAGAGAGGTGTGACCTGCGCGACGTGCCGCTCATGTCCACTCACCGCACTCAGGAGCATGGGTGTATCAGAACCTGGACGAGCATTCGTCAGCATGCGGAAACCTGGTCCAGCACGGGATAGGCGGCATGCCGAGCCGCCCCCGTCGCCGACCGGTGAACGGACAGAAAGACTCGCTGGAAGCGGGTAAAGCGGCCGGTGAGCCGCTGGGATCCTGCGGTTCCAATTCCCCTGCCCGTCTCCACGCAGGACAAAGGAGGTCACTTATGAAAGTCGGAGTGTTTTTGTTGCCTTCGGCACAAACCGCCGATCCCGCCATCGTCGCCAAGAGAGCGGAAGAGCTCGGGTTTGCCTCATTTTGGGTGCCGGAACACGCGATTCTGCCGGTCCATTACACGTCGCGCTACCCGGCTTCGCCGGACGGGCGCATTCCTGCTGCAGTCGGCATTATCGCAGACCCATTTGTCACCCTGGCACGCGCCTCGGCGGTCACCTCGACCATCCAGCTCGGCACCGGAGTGTGTCTGGTGCCCGAACGCAACCCGCTGTTGCTGGCCAAAGAGGTCGCAACGCTCGACTTCTACTCCGGCGGCCGGTTTCTCTTCGGCATCGGCGCTGGCTGGCTCAAGGAAGAGACGGAAATCATGGGAGGAGATTTTGCCCACCGCTGGACGCAAACGCGCGACGCGGTCCTGGCCATGAAGGAGCTGTGGACGAAGGACGAGTCTGCCTACGACGGCCGCTACTATCGCTTCCCGGCGGTGCGGTCGTTCCCCAAACCCGCGCGCAAACCGCATCCGCCGATACTGCTGGGTGGGTCGTCCAAGTACGTCTTCAAGCGGATCGTCGAATGGGGCGATGGCTGGCTGCCGACCGGAGTGCCCTTCGACGTTCTTGTCCGCGGCCGTACCACGCTGAACGAACTGGCACGGCAAGCCGGCCGTGACCCCAGCACCATCGAGGTGATCGCCTTCGGCCAGCCGGGTCAGTATCGCGATCGGGCGGAGCTTGCCCCCCTTGCCCAGGCAGGCATCACCCACGCGACGATCTGGCTGCAACACAGGAAGGAAGACGAGGTCCTCGCCGAACTGGCAGACTTGGCGCGCCGCGTGCTGTAATTGCCGACAAAGAATCCGTGCGGCAGGCTGCGCTACCGGTCCTGCCCATTTTGTGGTACACAACCCCCACCCCATAGGAGGAGGCCATTGATGCAAACAGAGTCCCACGCTCCGGTCGTTGATGCTGACGGCCATATTTTGGAACCCCCGGACCTCTGGACGGACTATATCGACCCACGCTACCGCGACCGTGCCATCCGCATCGAGCGCGAGGAAAGAGGGTGGGAGGTGTTGCTCTTCGACAACAAACCCGCCGAGGTGGTGCGCGGAACCCTCGGGGCCCTCGGTGGTGTCGGGATGAATCCCGAGGAACTGCTCATCCCGGGCAAGAAAACATATCTGGACGGCTGCCCGCGCGGGAGCTACGACCCGCACGCTCGCCTGCAGGTCATGGACGAAGAAGGGATCGACATCGCTTTCCTCTACCCCACCATCGGTATCTTCTGGGAAGGGTGGGTCACCGACCCTCACCTCGCCACCGCCTACTGCCGCGCCTACAACCGCTGGATCGTTGAATTCTGCCGAGCAAACCCGAAGCGGCTCTATCCCATTGCACATGTGTCGTTGCTCGACCCGGAAGGCGCAGTCGAGGAAACCCTGCGTGCGCGGAAGGACGGGTGCGTCGGTGTTTTCCTCTCGCCCGACATGCCGGCCCGCGGCTGGAAGCACTTCGACGACCCAGCCTTTGCCCGCTTCTGGGAGACCGTGCAGGATTTGCAGATGCCTGTCGGTTTCCACGTCATCGTGCGGGATGAACCCTCGTTTCGCGACTGGATTCGCAAAGACGCCGAGTTCGGCCTTTTCAACTTCGCCTTTCTCGCCATCGATGTGATGGCTGCCTTTACGCAAATGATGTCCCTCGGAATGTTCGAACGCTACCCACGACTCAAGTGCACCGTCCTCGAATCCGGCGCCAACTGGATCTCTGCCTGGCTGGATCGGATGGACCACAAATATATCCCCATGGCCAGCCGCACGCGCTTGAAGATGAAACCGAGCGAGTATTTTTACCGTCAGTGCGTCGTGTCCGCCGATCCCGACGAGACGATGACCGCGCAAGTGGTGGAGCACATCGGTGCCGACTATTTCGTCTGGGCCTCCGATTATCCGCACATCGACTCTTCGTTTGGCGTGGCACGGGAAATGAAGGAGCGACTGGCACCGCTTCCTGTCGCCGCTCAGCAGAAAGTCCTGGGTGCCAATGCCTTGCGTTTCTACGGACTCACAGCCTGCTAGGCGCTGCACGTTCCTCCGTGGCAGGCGCTTGCCAGAGGCCTGCTGCCCCGGAGGACGCGTCGCCCTTGACAAAAGGTGAGGGGTGCTCCTATACCTTTTCCTCTGGAAAGTTTTTATAGTCGCAAAAGTATGCTTTTCACCCCCACGCAACTCTGTTACCCTCTCGCGAGAGAAAGGAGGACCACATGAAGTTTGGTCTGCTCTATGAAATGGAAACCCCACGCCCCTGGCACGCTCTCAGCGAATACAACATCTACTGGGAGGCTCTGGCGCAAATCGAGCTCGCCGACCGTGTCGGCTTTGACTACGTGTGGGAAGTCGAGCACCACTTTCTCGAAGAATACTCCCACAGCCCAGCACCAGAGGTCTTTTACGGCGCTGTCAGCCAGCGCACGCGCAATATCCGCATCGGCCACGGAGTGCGCCTCCTCCCCTTCCGCTTCAATCACCCGATCAAAGTTGCCGAGCAAGCAGCCGTCCTCGACATCATCAGCAACGGGCGTGTCGACGTCGGCACCGGTCGCTCGACGACGGCACAGGAACTCGACGGGTTCGGCGTTGACTACGAGAAAACCCGCGACGAGGTGAAAGAGGCGCTCGAGATCATCGTCAAGGCGTGGACGGAGGACATTCTCGAGTACAACGGCACGCTGATCCAGGTCCCTCCTCGGCGAGTCGTGCCCAAACCGATCCAGAAACCGCACCCCCCCATGTGGATGGCGTGTGTCGCCCCTGATAGCTATGAAATCGCCGGTGACAGGGGATTGGGAGTGCTGAGCTTCAGCATGAACTGGGAACACGTCCAGCACAGCATGGAGGAGTATAAGAAGGCGTGCGCGCGGCGCAGCAACCAAATCCCCAAAGTGGCGAACGAAGAGTTTGCCGGCCTCATCGTCTGCCACGTGGCGGAAAGCAAAGAGGAAGAGGCGATCGGGCTCGACGGAGCACGGTGGTTCATGCACAACGTCGCCCAACTGTTCAAACCGCTCATGAGCAAAAACCAGTTGTATTCTTACGACTACATCCGCCAGCTCTTTGCGGTCTTCAAGGATCCCATCGATCTCAGCGACGCCGAGCTCAAAGCCCACCACATGGTCGTGGTCGGCACCCCCGACGAAGTGATCCGCAAGCTGGAACAGTTCCAGAAGGCGGGCTTGAGCCAAGTGATCTGTTTCAAACAAGCCGGCCGCATCCCCCACCAAAACATCATGCGCTCGATCAAACGGATGGGACAGTACGTGCTGCCGTA
>JANWXO010000212.1 GCA_025057295.1 Candidatus Binatia bacterium
AGCAGCAAACGCGCAGTCTCCGCTCTGCGGCAGACACCTTGCAGCCACAACGGTATAGCCCTTGCTAGGGAAAAGGGGTGATGGAGGGACACCATGGCCAGATCATTTAAGAAGGTGTTGTGTCCGATCGACTTCTCGGCCGACTCGCTGACCGCGCTCGACTACGCGGCCGACTTTGCCCGACAGGGGAATGGGCAACTGATTCTCCTCCACGTGGTCGATAATCCCATGACCGACTTTTACGGTCCCAGAGGTGCTACCTTCTACGCCGAGGTGGAACACGCCATGGAGAAATCCAGGCAACTGCTGGCAGACGCAGCGCGGACTCACGCCGCAGAGGTACCGTATGAGATCGTGGTCAAACACGGTAACCCCTATGAGGAGATCATTGACTGTGCTACCGGCCAGCAGGTTGACCTGATCGTCATGTCGACGCACGGGCGCACCGGGCCGCAACGCTTGATCATCGGCAGCGTGGCAGAAAAGGTGGTGCGTACCGCGCCGTGTCCGGTCTTTACCGTCAGGCAGCCACAGGCAGGACGAGGAGAGCGAACGTGACCGTCATCCGGCTCATCCTCGTTCTCCTCGCGTGCCTCGCCGGCTGTATGGAACAACGGGCACTGGAGCGGTTTCACGCCACCGTCAACCGCCTCTGTACGACGCCGCCGCTGCCGCAGACGATAGACCGGCACTTGCAGACCCACGCGCAGGGGTGTGTGCTGATGCCCTTAGAACAGACCCTGGCCGCAGGTCTCGACGAAGTGGGCATGGAACCTGGTGCATACACGACACCAGCGACAAGTCTAGGATTTACGCACTACCGCGATGAAGTCATCGTCGCGCGGACGCCGGACTCGCTCGCGGTGATGACTCCTGCTGCGTTCCATGTCCTGGCGGAGGCGGCCAGCGCCGTACACGAAGCGCGGCTAGAAGAGGAGCAGCTCCGGGAGGGGCTGGGCTTGGTCATCCTGGGCAGGTTGCAGGCGTTCGCTCCCGCTGAGCCTCAGCAGCTCACCCCGGACCAACTGCTCCTCCTGCGCAAAGGGCTGGAGGTCCGCGTACAGTTCTGAGAGCAGGTCCTCCTGCTTGGCGCAGGCGTGGCTTGTCTCGCGTGTTGTTGATGTCTCGTGCTCCCGCGGTTTCGCACCCCACCAACCTCGAGGTCCACACCGTCCCGGTCTCGGCTGTGTACGAGGCCTTGCACTCCCGGCCCCAGGGGTTGACCCAGGCCGAAGCACGGGTGCGCCTGCAGCGCTACGGTCGCAACACG
Organism: Candidatus Binatia bacterium; assembly: GCA_025057295.1. Classification (GTDB taxonomy): domain Bacteria; phylum Desulfobacterota; class Binatia; order Bin18; family Bin18; genus JANWXO01. The sequence goes on from JANWXO010000212.1 coordinate 1,271, forward strand.
ATCCAGCGGATCGCGACAGGATCGCTGTCGCGCAAGTTCCTCTCCCACTTCACCCACATGATGGCCCTCCTGCTGTGGCTCGGCGGCCTCATCGGCTTCCTCGCTCAGCTTCCCCAACTTGGGGTTGCCATTTGGCTGGTGAACTGCCTCAACGGCATCTTTAGTTTCTGGCAGGAATACAAAGCGGAACAGGCGATCACCGCTCTGCGGCGGGTACTACCCACCTACGCTCGCGTCCTGCGCGACGGGCAGGAGCAGCGGATCGTGGCCGAGGAGCTCGTGCCAGGAGATGTCCTTTTGCTCGCTGCGGGCGACCTGATCTCGGCCGATGCCCGTGTGGTGCAAGAGACCGAGCTGCGCGTCGATCAATCGACCTTGACTGGCGAATCGCACCCGGTGCGCAAAACGGCTGAAGCGATGTTGGGCTCGGATGCGATGCGCAGAGCCGAACTCCCCAATCTCGTTTTCGCCGGCACGAGTGTCGCCGCCGGAACGGGCACGGCTGTGGTATTCGCCACAGGGATGAACAGCGAGTTTGGCAAGCTCGCTCACTTAACGCAAAGCGTGACAGCGGACCTGAGTCCGCTGCAGCGGGAAATGCAGCGCACCACTAAGGTGATCACCGTCATCGCGGTTGCCGTCGGTTCGCTCTTTTTCGTTCTGGCCCTGGCCCTGACACAGGTCACCGTCGCCGAAAGCCTCCTCTTCGCCCTGGGCATGATCGTCGCCTTCGTCCCTGAGGGCTTGCTGCCGACGGTTACGCTGGCCTTAGCAATGGGCACGCAGCGCATGGCCCGCCGTCATGCCCTCATCAAGCGCTTGTCGGCTGTGGAAACGTTGGGGTGTACGACCGTCATCTGTACCGACAAGACCGGAACCCTCACGCAAAATGCTCTGACGGTACGGGAACTCTGGGTTGCCGGTCGCCGGCTGACAGTAACCGGTGTTGGGTATGCTCCTGAGGGAGACATCCGCGAAGGCGAACGAAGGGTAACGGCTGCCAACGACAGTGATCTGCGCCACCTCCTCGTCGCCGCTGGTCTGTGTACCGATGCGCGCGTGCTGCCGCCGACTCAGGAATCCCGACAGTGGACGGTCCTCGGTGACCCCACCGAGGCAGCCCTGCGGGTTGTTGCCAGCAAGGGCGGGATCGATCTGGAGGCGGAAGCGCGACGGATGCCGCGGGTGCGCGAACTGCCTTTCGACTCGCGCCGCAAGCGCATGACCACCCTGCACCAGGGTGCAGCCCTCCCCCCGCGGTCCCCGGGTGTCACTTCTTCTCTGCTCGCCCCTGACCACCAGCAACCCACCGTTGCGTTCGTCAAAGGGGCTCCGAAAGAGCTGCTCGCCCTTTGCACCCACATACTGAGACAGGGACAGGTGTGTCCGCTGGACGAAGGGGAGCGAGCCCAGATCCTCGCCGCCAACGATCAGTACGCTCGGAACGGACTGCGCGTCCTCGCCGTCGGCCAGCGGGTCCTTCCTCATGGCCTCACCCATGTCGCAGACGACGCCATCGAATGCGACCTGACGTTCCTCGGCTTGGTCGCGATGCTGGACCCTCCACGCCCAGAGGTCGCCGCCGCAGTAGCCAAGTGCCACCGTGCAGGCATCCGTATCATTATGATTACCGGCGACTATGGGTTGACGGCGGAAAGTATCGCCCGGCGTATCGGCATCATTCGGGCTCCCCGGCCGCGGCTCGTCACCGGCGCGGACCTCAACACTATGGACGAAGCGGCGTTGAGAGCACTGCTCCAGGCAGTGTGGCACCGTGGTGAGGAGGTCATCTTTGCCCGTGTCGCCCCGGAGCACAAACTTCGCATCGTGACTGCTCTGCAGGGCATCGGCCAAGTAGTGGCCGTGACAGGAGATGGGGTGAATGATGCTCCTGCGCTCAGGCAAGCGGACATCGGCATCGCGATGGGACTCAGTGGCACGGATGTCGCGAAAGAGGCCGCGGACATGATCCTCACCGACGATAACTTTGCCTCGATCGTGAACGCTATAGAGGAAGGGCGCGCCGTCTATGCCAACATCAAGAAATTCATCAGCTATATTTTTACCAGCAACACCCCCGAGGCAGTGCCGTTTATCCTGTTCGCCTTCAGCGGTGGACGGATCCCACTGGCACTCAACATCATGCAGATTCTCTCGATCGACCTCGGGACCGATATCGTCCCGGCACTGGCGCTCGGTGCCGAGCCACCTGAACCGGGAGTGATGGATCGACCCCCACGCGACTTACAGGCACACCTGATCACGCGTTCCCTGCTCGTGCGAGCGTACTTCTGGTTGGGCATCCTCCAGAGCCTCGCTGCCATGACGGCATTCTATTTTCTCTACTGGACCAACGGCTATTGGGGGCAGTGGCTCGACCTGCCTGCCAGCGGGCCACTGTACCGGGCAGCCACCGCCATGACGCTGGCCGCAGTGGTCGTGACACAAATTGGCAACCTCTTTGCCCAGCGCACCGAGCATATGTCCGTGGTGCGCATCGATCTCTGGAACAACTGGCTGCTCTGGGGTGGCATCGCTACCGAGCTGACCCTCGTATTCCTGATCATCTACGTGCCGTTCCTGCAGGAGATCTTCGGCACGGCGGCGTTTCCCCTCCGTAACTGGGTGTTCCTTTTGGCCTGGGCTCCATCTTTGCTCGTGGCAGACGAGCTGCGGAAGGCCTGCGTGCGCCGCAGAGGAGCCGACATCCATCCCTCAGGAGAGCGAGAACGGACTTCTGCACGAGGTGCTGCATGAAACTCATCATTATTGGCTACGGACGGGTGGGCGCAGGGCTCGCCCGTACGCTGAGTCAGCGCGGCCACACCGTCACGGTGGTAGACAAGGACCCTCTGGCCGTCAGGAACAGCGGGGCGGCATTGTCGGGACAGATCCTGCTGGGTTCCGCCTTTGATCGGGAGGTGCTGCTCCAAGCAGGCATTGAGCGTGCAGACGGTCTGGCCGCTGTCACCGGCAGCGATGACGTAAACGTGGTCATCGCACGCCTCGCTCGTCAGGTCTTCCGCGTACCGCGTGTCATCGCACGTCTGTACGACCCGCATAAGGCCGAGGTCTTCCGTCGGTTAGGACTGCAGACCATTAACCCTGTCACCTGGGGGATTCACCGTATTGCCGAACTGCTCTGCTACACTCGCCTAGCGCCGCTTGCGAGCCTTGGCAGCGGGGAGGTGGATATCGTAGAGACCGAGGTACCACCCTTGTTAGTCGGACGGACCGTCAATGAGGTCACGATTCCGGGCGAAGTCCATGTGACCGCCATCAGTCGCGGAGGCAAAACATTTTTGCCGACTCTGGGGACGGCCTTCCAGGACGGTGACCTCCTCCATATCGCGGTCTTAGCGACCTCCGTGCACCGCCTCGACACGCTGCTTGCTGGAACGTAAGGAGACCTCCATGGAGAGACATGTCCTGATCGTCGGCGGTGGTGAAGTCGGCACCGAGCTGGCGTTGCTGCTCTTGCTGGGGAAGCATCAGGTCACAGTTATCGAAGTAGACCCAGAGCAAGCTGCCCGGCTCCGACGCGTGCTCCCAGCGAACAGCGTGAAGGGAGGCAACGGCACTGACCCAACAGTGCTGGAAGCGGCCGGCATTCGTCGGGCGCAGGTCGTGGCTGCCGTGACCGGTGCAGATGAGACCAACCTGGTCGTCACCAGCTTGGCCCGCTTCGCCTTCCAGGTGCCGCGCACAATCGCCCGCGTGCGGACTCCCAAAAATGCCTGGATGTTCACCTCGGCGATGGGGGTGGACGTCGCGCTCAATCAGGCCGACCTCCTCGCCCATTTGATCGCAGAGGAAATGTCGCTCGGCGACATGATGACACTGCTCAAGCTGCGCAAAGGGCAGTACTCCCTGGTAGAAGAACGGGTAGCCCCAACAGCGGCAGCAGCCGGCAAGGCGGTGCGCGACCTCGAGCTGCCGAGCGAATGCGTCTTCACCGCGGTCATCCGCGCCGGGCAACTCTTGCTTCCCCGCCCCGAACTCGTGCTCCAACCGGGCGACGAAGTGCTGGCGCTGGTGCACGCTGCCCAAGCGGAGCAACTCGCAGCCTTGCTGGGGCAGGCCAGTGAATGAGGAATGCCCGCGTCTGCTCGTCCGCAGTCGCGTCTGGTCGGTGAGCCTGTTGGTGCCCGTGCAGTTCCCCTTCGTTCCCAGGACGTTCCGCACCGCTGGCTTCCCACAGCGTCATCCGCTACTGCCCTGGACCCGCCGTTCGAGCTCTTTGAGTTGAGGTGCCTCGGCCAACGCGACGAGGCTATCGCCGGCCTCGATCTTCTCCTCAGGGCCAGGATGGAAGAGCATCACCCCCGCAGCCCGTTTGATGGCCACCACGATCACTCCGGGTTGCTCCCACAGCCCAGAAGCGCGCAGGGTGAGACCGTGACACGGGGAAGCGACCGGGACATTGATCTCCTCTAGCTGTAACTCCAAGCTTTGGTGGTGGGTCGCCAGGTC
>JANWXO010000213.1 GCA_025057295.1 Candidatus Binatia bacterium
TGCCGCTTGTTGCGGCTCAACTGGCCACGGAAAGCGCTGTACTGAATGCGCTCCAATCCATAGTCCAAGCAGGCTTCTGACACCCGCATGCGCAAACGATCGTCACGGATGTCGTACAGCACGATGGTCCGTTGCTCCTGCATCGTTTCACCACTTAAAGGCAAACGCTTTGTATTCCCCTTCTCCTCGCAGAAAAGCAGCCAAGCGTCGGGCTTGCAGCTGAATGATGGAGCGGACTTGATAGCGCTTCCCCTGGTATGTCTCGGTGGACAACAATCGCTCCATCACCCGGTCGACAATCGTGCGTCTCGTCTCTGTATCCAACATCCCTTGCACCAGCTTGACCTCTTCGCCAAGATTCACATGGGCAATGACGGCACGATCTACCACGGGCTGACGAAACTCTTCCACCAGATCGAGGACGAGCGACGGTTTCCCTGGCCGATCGACGTGCAAAAAACCAGCGAAGGGTTCGAGCCCGGCATTGAGCACCGCACCCCAGACCTGGGAGTACAAAATCCCGTATCCATAGTTGAGCAGCGCATTGACCGCGTCGGTCGCCCCACGGTGCTCGCGGCCAAAGAACTCTATCCGCTCAGCTATGATGGCACGTACTCCATCCCAATACAGTCGCCCAGCCACCCCCTCGATGCCCATCAGCACGGCCCGTGCTTCGTCGATGTGATGACCGGTCACTGCCGCCACCCGCGCGCGCTGTGCCTTCAGTGCCCTGGCCGCCTGCTCGATAGCGAGAAAACGTTCGGGATCGGCCTTCTTCAGGTACTTGCCAAAATAGCGCAGGAGCCGTTCCTGGTTGGCGATCTTGCCGGTGACGACAGCTTTGGCAAACGCCAGCCCGCGGTGGTCATGAAAAGCCAGGAGCTGAGCGCGCCGGGCCTGTACGGTCGCGGTGAGCATGGGCGAGGACAACAGCGCGTATGGCTGTCCACGGCTGTCGAGAAAGCTGATTCGGACCCCACGCTCGCAGAGCTCCTCGATGAGGTCAGAAGAGAGCGCGATCCCCCGCGATGCCAGCACCACCTCGGTCAGTCGAAAGAAGGGGAACTGATAAACCAGATTATCCCCCTTTTTGATCAGCAACCGCTCGCTCTTTTTGCGTAGAAACAACCCATACCCCGAGAGCACGAGCTGGGAACTGTCCGCTGTCTTGACCAGCGTAATCCCCTCATCCACCCGAACTTCTCCTGGTTCCTGAGGGTCGGGGATGTCGATCGGCAGCGGTTCCAACTCCCCGGTGAACAGGTTGTACTGCCCAGGCGGGAGACGGGGAGGAACCTGTTGGTGCGGCGCTGTAGGAGATACCACATGCAACGACGGTTCGGTCATAGTATCTGCTCCATCAACAGCGGTATCGTTCTCGTCCTCTTTCCTGTAGGCCCGTATCGGGCAAACTAGCGAAAGCCTTAGAGTGCACCTCACACAGTGCCAACCCAGCAGGGGGAGGGGAGCGGCTCAAGAGCGTTCCCAGGCAAGGTCCGGGTGAGCACGTAGGCCCCAGGACCCCCACGCAACTCGAGCGGTTACCGGATTATGTCCAGAGCCTCACACGGATGAGGATGGAAACGGCGATGAAGAATACCAAGCTACAGGGTCGTGGCCCTGATCACGCAAGCGCGTGGGAGTGCCGTTACGCTCGGAGCTGGCGTGCCGCGGTAGGGGAGAGCGCTTCCAGCAACCGCATATGGATGCGCCGCACGCGCTCCACTTGCCCCTTGGCAGGGAATCGCTCGTAGAATCCCTCGGCGCGAAATTCCTTGGTGAGTTCTGCCCACGGCCGCACCAGACCGAGGAAGGCTTTGGGGGAGCGTGATTCTTCCCACGCCTGGATGATCGGCCTCTCGCGCAGGAGGTCACCAAGCACGCGCATAAGAGCTTTGAGTGTCACGTCGCGAGTGAACATAAAGCGGTCGTTCTCTCCCCAAACCGGCTCCATGACTTCCCGCACGGCCTTGAGGTAGTCGCGCACGAGCTCATAGGCACGGTCGGCGCGCAGGCGGAAGTGCTCTTCGAGCAGGCGACGGTGCGCTTGCGTCAGTTTGTGTAGCTCGTTGAACAACTCGGACTGCAAGATCCATTTTTCCTGCCGGCTCCGCCCTCCGAGCCGGTTGATGCGGTAGCGCAAGGGGGAGTCGGCTTCCTCGTACAAGAGATTGACAATGCGGGCGGCGAACTTTTTCTCCGGCGTCTCCCACGACACCTTTTCGTAGAGATCGACGAGATGGGACTTGTTGATCTTGGTGTGAGTCGAGTTGATGACGACAAACATCTCTGTCGCAAAGTCACTGCTCTTGCCATCGAAGAGGATGCAGGGCACCTCGATCTGATCGATCTGCTCAGGGTGATGGCGGTGAAAGAAATAGAGGGCAGCGAGGCGGTGCTGGCCGTCGATGATCAAGAATTTTCCCCGCGGTTCGGACAGGTTGCCCATGAGGGTAGACGCGCCGATAGGCTCGAAGCGTAGCTCCTCCTCGGTAAAGAGGAGGATAGTGCCGGGGATGAGCGGCTGGCTCGACGCGGTTTCGTAGAAATTGACGATCTGCCGCACCTTTTGGCGATTCAGTTGGCGCTGGAACGCTTTCTCGCTCTTTTCGATGCCGGCGATGAAACGCGCGACTTCGTCCTCCCCTGGCGCTTCGGCCTCGATCCGCTCGCCCTCGTAATAGTAGCGGCTGGTAAAGCGCACGCGATCGAGCAGATCGACCGCTTTATAGGCGATAAAATAGAAGACCCCTTCCTTCTGACGAATGCGCGTCGCGAGCATCTGTTGTTTCCCCTTCCACAGTGTCCAGAGCAGCGGTTATGTATAACGGTGTTCAATTATACACCAGGTGAGGCATGATGGACACTCGGAGGGCAGGGGTGTTGCGAGACAGCGCCTGGCCTGCTGCAGTTTTTCCTGTTGATGCCTTGAGAAAGAGGTGAAGCTCGATCTTCTCTCCTGCGTCGGTCTGCACGCGAACTCTGGGGCGAGGGCGAAAGAAGATGGGTCTTTTTCATCCCAGGTTACGTCGCACGATACTCACGAAATCCAGGACCAGTATTCACCAGTCCAAGGGGAATAATTGTTGCAACAAAGCGACGGTGTTTGCCCCGCACTGGCCTCTTTGGGGTAAACGAGCTCAGGGTCTCCAGGTCAGCTTCAGGACCAAAGTCATCCAGGGGCATAATATGAGCGCGTCGCGGAGGTCTCCACGAACCCTGGTTCTGAACTGGTTGCGTAAATTCAGGCCCGAGATCTACACGGCGGGAGAATCCAACGAACTGAATAAACGAGCCGCGTTTCCCAATAGACACCACGTGCGGCGCGATATAGACCAGACGCTCTGCCAACGTACTATCCCCTGCAGCGAGATCAAAAGCCCAGCGCCACGTTCCGTAGTGATGCACAACTTCACGGTACGCGATACTGGCAATGTACGGACGCAAAGGATCGGCATCCCGCGACTCCTGCCGCACCTTCACGAAGGTGTGCGTCACGCACGCTGCTTCTGGAGGTGCAATACGCACCTCGACCCTGGCAAGCGAGCGCAAGAACTCATCACACTCTGCATCAGACAGGCCCGCGCGAAAGGCTGCATCGACGAACGCCATCTTGATGCTGTACGGTGTAGGAACAACCAGCGTCTTTCCCACGGAACTGGTCGCTTGGCTCATCTTGAGAGAAAACAGGGCCGTCGGTTGATACTCCACTATCAGCCAATGGCCAGGTCCGGGAACACCAGCAACAGGAGCAACCGCAGCCAATGCAGCGAGTCGTCCGGCGCGGAGATTTTGCGCAACCGGGGGCGCTTCAAGTTTTTTCTTACGTGCCATGGGTCGTACCTTCCGGAACAGCTAGGTCTCTGGCTATCTCTGCCAAAACCTCCACCCCATCAGCCAATGTCTCAAACGGTCTGACCATCACTCCATCGGCTCTGATCTCATTGAGTACAGCTGCTGCTCGCGCGACCTGAGCTCGATAGTTGTCATGGAGCGGGCTGACCGTCGGAGCCGGCAGCGAGGTAGAAGAGACCGCGACAACCCCCTCACAAGCCACGATATGAGGGTTTTGGGTATTGCGCTGAGCTCCGGTCGGCTTCAAGAGCGTCGAGGCCAGGGCGTGGACAAGTGCCTTGGCGCGAGCTTGCCGGTTTGCCCGGTCGACGACGTACTGCCTGGTGATGTCATTGAGGCCGATGCGGTACACATCAAGGTTGCAAATGAGGGCATAGACGCCAGAAGAAGCCGGACGGTGAAAAATCGCCTGTTTGCCAGCGACAGTCTCACCACCGGCAGCAGCGCCTCGCCCTTCGGCGGCGTACTTCACATGGAAGTACTGTTCGGTTACCGTGACTGGCTGCCCGGCGCCATCTTGGGGTATTCCGACCACCCAACCGAACTCCACGACCGATTTGCGTCCGACGGCACGTCCCCGTGTGACTAACGTACCGGCTATATCAGTGAGGCTACAATCGGTCAGCATCTTGGACATGATCTCGGATTCGAGCGCTTTGCGCTGCTCCCGCTTTCCGAGAACGATTGCGGCATATTGCTCTTGACCGTAATCGACCTCTCGCTCACAAAAATCCACAAATGCTTGATGGGTATTGATCCGGTCAGCATCGTAAACTGCCGCCCCTGGGGACAACGGTTGTCCGGCGTTTTGCAGCAGCGGTACTAAGTGTTCGACGAGAATATGCTTGAACATGTCGCCACTGATTGCATTGACCACTGCCCGCTGACCGTGCTGATCGATGATGTGAACCATACGCGTTTGCTGTTGGTTACCCTCAGTACCTTCGTTATTGAGGCTGTGCAGATCGAGCGTTATACGGGTGCAAAGCGAGAGAGAATGGACTACGCACATCGTTTTCCTCCTTCTTCTTTTACTGTTCCGAATGCTCCTCTGCCGCAGGTATGTCAGGGGCTGAACCAGTTTCGCTGTCTTCGGGTTCCCATTTTTCTTTGCAGGATCCATAGGCAGCTAACAACGCACCGACCAACGTAGCTCCGTGGCGGTCGACAAGCGCCAGAAATTCTCTCAACTCCTCATCGCTCACGTTGGCAGGAGCAGCTTTGGGGTTTTTCTCTATCTCACGCCGGCGAGCATTCTCGCGGTTGTAGTGCGAGACAAACTCCATCACACACTCGACAAACGCGTGACCAGGCACCTTCCGAGTGCGATGGAGGTCATGCAGCAGTTCGTAGCGGATTTCGCGCCACACTTCCTCGTTACGGGCTCTTTTATTTTGCGCGGTGACTGTCGCCTGGCGTACTGCTCGAGCGATAGCTTGAAATCCAGGGGTGTCGACGATCTCCAACAACTTCCCGTCTGTGCCCATAAGCACCCTCCTCACGTAAACATCGGTGAACCTCGGCATCCAGCGCACTCTGCCATTTAGCCTCGTTCCGTTGACACGCATGACTAACGCACCATACCGTTCCATGAATTCCAATAGCGCCCAGAGAGCATTCTGCCCTCGCCTTTCCAGAAACCGTCGGTACGCCACCAGAAGACTGATCTCGTCCGAACGATCGTCTTGGAGTCCACGGACGATCCGCTGGTGCTCATCCAAGATCACCAGCCAGTCTTCGGCATCCTGCCGATTCTCGATGCGGAACCAACCTGGCAGAGCAATGGTAGACATGGCGGAGACTACCTTGGCGT
>JANWXO010000214.1 GCA_025057295.1 Candidatus Binatia bacterium
ATACTGCTGCACGGTCCGCACCATCTCGGTCACAGAGGCAGTGATCCCCTCCTGATCGACGCTCTCGACCAGCGCATAGACGGTGTTGCGCATCAGAATCGGCGGCTCGGCGGGATTCAAGAGAATAATCGCCTTGCCCCGCGCAGCACCGCCGATCGTCACCAGCGAGCGTGCGGTCGTCTCGGTGAACTCGTCGATATTCTGCCGGGTACCAGGACCGGCGCTGCGGCTCGACACGGTCGAGACGATTTCGGCGTACTCGACCGCCGTCACCGCGCTCAGGGCAGCCACGATCGGTGCCGTGGCCTGACCGCCACAGGTGACGAGGTTGACCTCCTGGGCGTCCAGGTGGGCGTGCAGGTTGACCGGCGGGACGACATAGGGTCCCAGCGCCGCTGGCGTGAGATCGACGATCCGCTTGCCCGTCCGCTGCAACAGCGGGGCGGCCTGCTGATGCGCGCCGGCGCTCGTCGCATCGAAGACGATCTCCACCGTGTCGGCATAGGCCAGAAACCCCTCGATGCCGGCGGCGCTGGTCTGCAACCCCAACTGGCGAGCACGTGCCAGCCCCTCGGACTCGGGAATAATCCCCACCATCAGGACAGGCTCGAGCAGGGGCGAGCGTTTGAGCTTGTAGAGGAGATCGGTACCGATATTGCCGGAGCCGAGAATCGCAACAGGCGTTTTCTGTGGCATAGCAGGTCCTTTCTGCAGGTTCAGCGCGGAGACGAGCGAGAGGCGAGCGGTCACCCTCCTCCGCTACAACGGGGTTACCAACAGCGAGTCGATGCGACAGGTATCGACGATCACCGTTTTCTCGCGCAGCTTGAGCTGTCCTTCCACCCAGACCAACACGTCGCGATACTCGCCGGCGCTATAGACCTCGGTGCTGCCGTAACGTACAGGATCGAGCAGCGTGCGCAACACCGTATAGGTCGCCTGCGCCGTGATCGTGCCATCCGGCTCCTCGCACACGCGGAGGTTGCTGATGAGATGCCGGTAGGCGTGCGGTCCATAGATATTGGCCTGACGGTGAGCCACCACTCGGTCGCGCAACATGCCGCGACTGTCGCAATAGATCAAGGCGATCGGCAGTCCCTGTTCACGATTCTCCCGCGGGAGGACCTGGTAGAGACAGGGATCGGTGAAGAAGTCCGGCCACTCCTCCAAGCGATCGCTATCGAGACAGTGCGCATACGCCGCCAGCAGCTCCTCCACTGCACAGCGGAGCGCATACTTATCCATGGCTGTCCTCCAGCGGCACGTCGGTAAACCCCATCAGCGCCCCATAGTAACGCCAGAACCCCCGGATGCCGGTCTCGGTCACCAGATTCTCCTGGTCCTCCACCGTCCGCCCGCCCATCTCGACCAGCGAAGAGGCAGCGGGATCACGCACGATCGCCTGTTGCACGAGTTCGGTGGCGTGGCCGTCCTCCAGGGAGATGAGCCCTGCAGGACCGACCAGATTGGCCTGTTTGCGGCGGATGCGCAGCATCTCCTCGTCATCGTCCTCGTAGCCGAAGAAGGTAAAGATCAGCTCGAAGGCGTCCACCCCCTTGGGCAGAATCTGCCGCACCGCCAGCGTATTCTGGATCTGCTGCACGACGAGCGAGGGGAAGATGGTCTGAATCACCAGGCCGGGAAACTCCTGACGCCCGGCCAGCAGCGAGGGATCGGCGAGCGTATAGGTGGCCTGATAGCTGCGCAAGCCGGCCTGTCGATACGCCGCCGTTTCCGCCTCGGCATCACGGCGATAGGAGTGCAACACGCTGTGCCGCCCGAGTCGATCGAGCCAGACGCCACCGCCTTGCGTCGAGCGGTACAGGCCGAAGGTCGCGTGAAACAGGTGGAGCAGACTGGCGTGATAGGGGTCGCGCACGTTTTCGGCGTAGAGCTTCCAATTGGCGTGCACGAACTGGCGGGTATAACCGAGCACGCGAATCGGGCGGTTGAAGATGCGATCCAACCACTGCCGCATGGTCGGCCCCAGATACTCCGCCAAGGGCTCTACCGTCGCGGAAAACGAGGCGAACACCAAACCGTCGTATGTGGCCACGCGGAGTTTCTGGAGCCCGTGCTGTTTGGGATCGAAGTCGGCCGGATACCCCCCCTTGCCGTCGATGCCGGTGCGAAACGGCACCCCCACCAGATTGCCCTCTGCATCGTATGTCCACTGATGGTAGACACAGGTATGCCGCAGGCGGTTGCCACGCGGCTCGCGACAGACGAGCGCGCCGCGGTGGGCGCAGCGATTGACGAAGGCGTGCACGGTTCCGTCTCTGGCACGGGTGACGACGATCGGGGTCTCGCCCACAAAGGTCGCCTTGAAATCCCCCGGCCGGGGGAATTCGGCCTCCAAGGCGACATAGCTCCAGGTCGGCCCGCGAAAGATCCGTTCCTGTTCCTGTTCGTAGATCGCTGGATCGAGAAACACCTGATAGGGCACGCGCGCGCCCTCCGTGCGCGGCCACGCGATCTGGGCTGCGGCTTGCATAACGCCTCCTCTATTAACCGCGGAGATCTTCCTCCAGGAACTCGATGCGATCATTCCCCCAATACATCCGTTCGTCAACAATCAAGATCGGGAGGCCGAACACCCCACGTGCCTGCACAGCATGGAATTGGGTGCGTGCTCATAATGCCACCGGCGCGTGTGAGATCCTATCCCTCTGCCTTAGCGTGCGGCTGCAGCGGTAACCGCCGGCATCACCTCCTCGGCAAACAGGCGCAGCGAGCGTAGACTCTGCTCGCCACTCAGCGTCCCCCAGGCGAAGGAGCAGATCATGTAGTTGCACCCCGTCTCCTCCAGCAGGCTGGCCACCTGCTCGCGCACCCGCGCCGGCGAGCCACAGAGGAGGGTTTGGTGTTGGAGAGCTATGTCCCACGCGAAGAGGTGGTCAACGCTGTGATCGTTATGCGCGTGCCAGAGCTTGGTGATCGAACGGTACCAGTCGTCGTACGCCGGACGTGCGATCGCCAGCGCTTCGGCGTCGGACTCGGCGACCACTACCTGACGCATCACCCCGACCTTGGGGGAGGCGACATGGCCATTGAGCCGGCCAGTGTCGTGCCGGTGTGCCTGCCAGGTTTCCCAGTACTCCTCGACCTGGCGTCGCACCATGGCAGCCGAACCGAGGCCGACGAAGTTATACCCGTGGCGGGCGGCGTATTGGAGACTCTCCGGGTTATGCGTCGGGTACCACAGCGGCGGATAGGGCCGCTGCAGCGGGTGGATTTCGATCGGCACGTCACGGTACTGGTAATAGCGCCCGAGAAACGTCAGCCGCTCCTGGGTCATGCCAGCCGTCAGGATAGCCATCGCCTCGTGGAACATCTGGCGCGAGACACTGGCGTCGACCCCGAAGCAGGCCAGTTCGTACGGCGAGACGCCCCGCCCGACACCCAGCTCTAACCGTCCCCCCGAGAGGTGGTCGAGCATACAGACCTCCTCGAGCAACCGCAGCGGATGGTAGAGCGGCAACAGATAGACGAGCGGTCCCAGGCGGATGCGCTGCGTCTGCCGTGCGGCTGCGGTGAGAAAGAGCGCCGGTGACGGCGCCATGCCCAACGGGGTATGGTGGTGTTCGGCCAGGTGATAGCAGAAGAAGCCGGCCGCGTCCGCCGCTGCAACCAGCCGCAGGCGCTCTTCATAGAGCTGCTGCAGCGGCTTCTGTCCCCGGTCGATCCAATCGAACAGGCCAAAGGCTATCTGGGCCATCGTCGTTTTCCGTTCCGCGCGAACAAGATAGAGTTCATTCCCATAGGGTCCGCACGGTGGTGTCTCCCCTGCCTCACTCTGGGGCACGTTCGGCCACCTCTGGCGGCTCACACGTGGTAAATGTCCAGCACGCTCTCGACCACATCGTTGAGCAACAGGATCTTTTTCCTTGCGATGCGCAGCTCTTCCCCCTGTGGCTGTAGGACGTGCTCGTAGAAGCCGAAATAAGAGAACGCCCGTTGCTTTTCCGGCCGATAGATCTGTACCTGCCAGTGCGCAGAGAGGTGTGGTCGCCCCTGGACGACATCGACCAGGCGGATATTGGTAATCAGGTGACAGGTGCGGAGCAGCGGACTGGTGGCAGGGGAGAGGCCAGATTGAATGCGCCAGACTCGGTCCTCTAATCCTGCCTTGCCACGGTAATAGATGAGCGACAGCTGCGATTGGGGATCGTCGGTGGGCCGCCCGTCTTCGTCCCACGCCGGCACCCAAAACTCGGCATCCTCCGTGTACAGCGCTAACCACTCCTGCCAGCGCCGCTCGTCCAGATACGCCGCCTCGCGATAGAGCAGATCGGCACAGCGAGAGAGCAGGTCAGGTGCCATTGCTGCGCCTCCTTTCTCGCTCTTGTCCCGCCAGCATCAGCTTCAGCCACTGGCGGTAGTGGCCATGGTAGATGATCTCGTCGCGAAAGTCGTTCGACGCCGAGGAGGGCTGGATCCCAAGTGCGCGTGCCTCTTCGTCCGCTCCACGGAGCATGCGCTGGACTCCACGCTCGTACCCCTGTTGCCACTGGACCAGAGTTGCCTGGTAGCCCCGCTGGCAGGCCTCGAACGCTGCCAGGTCATCCGGTGTTCCCACGCCGCTCGCGTTAAAGAAGTCCTCGTACTGCCGCAAGCGGTGCGTTCGCACCTCGGCGCTCTCTCCCACCGGGGCAATGCAGTAGGTCGAGACCTTCGTCTTGTTGACCGCAATCGGATGAACGACCCGGATCTGCGTCGAGGTCTGGTCCATCAAGAACACGTTGGGGTAGAGCAACAGGTTGCGGAGCCGCTCGGTCATCCAGCGGGTGTAGGTCTCGCCGTAGCGCGCGGCCAACTCTGCCCGTCGCTCATAACCCGGGCGATCTTGGGGATTCGGATAATCGGTCCACAACAGCGTATGGCCATTGCCGAGCTCGTAGATCCCGTTCCGCATGGCGTCCAGCCGCGTCACATCGACGGCCTTTACACTGTTCTTTCCCGAGCGGGCGCGCCGCTGGATCACACCCAGGAAGGTCCGATGGACCACGTCGAAGTGATACCCGTCCACTCCGTTTTCGACCTGTAATTTCCAGTTGCCCTCGTAGGTATAATCGGAGCTACCGCGCACCACCTCTAACCCCTGCGGGGCCTGATCGACCAGCATATCGATAAAGCGGCGCGCTTCGCCCAGGTGCGTCTCGAGATCGGGCACGTCTGGGTTGAGACTGGCGAAGAGAAAGCCGCGATAGCTGGCCAGGCGTGGGATGCGGGGGAGGTTGTGATCCCGCTGCGCGAAGGCTTCGGGGTAGGCGCCGGTGGCCGCATCTTTGATGCTCACCAGCGCACCGCTGCTGTTGAACGACCAGCCATGGTAGGGGCAGGTAAGAATTTTTTGATTCCCCCGCTTTTGCGTACAGACCGCTGCTCCGCGGTGAGGGCAGGCGTTGAGGAAGCCACCGATCTCTCCGGCCTGATTGCGCATCAAGATGACTGGCTGGCGACCAATAGTGACGGTATAAAAATCGTGCGGGTGTGGCAGCTGGCTTTCATGCGCCACGTACACCCAACTCCCCTCGAAGATGTATTTCATCTCCAGTTCGAACAAC
>JANWXO010000215.1 GCA_025057295.1 Candidatus Binatia bacterium
TTCCCAGAGAGGAATTCCATATGAGCACACCGACACAACTCCGTTTCGGTCTGTGGTATGACTTCCGGAACCCACCGGCCTGGAAGCGTCCCTATGACCAACTCTACGGGGAGATTTTCGACCAGATCGTATGGGCTGAACAGCACGGGTTCGACGATGTCTGGCTCTCCGAACACCACTTCATCGAGGATGGCTATTCACCATCCTTGATGCCCATCGCAGCCGCCATCGCAGCGCGCACCAAGAGGATTCGGATCGGTACGAGTGTCGTACTGTTACCCTTCCATAATCCAGTGCGTCTCGCCGAGGACGGGGCCACAGTAGACGTCATCTCTGCAGGACGATTCGAACTCGGGGTCGGGACAGGGTACAAAGTCGAAGAGTTCACCGGCTTTGCTGTCTCTAGCAAAGAGCGTGGCGGGCGCACGAACGAAGGGTTGGAGATCATTCGTCGCTTGTGGGAAGGTGAAACCCTCACCTACAAAGGGAGGTACTACGAAGTCAATCGCGTGAAGGTGACGCCCGAGCCGATCCAGCGGCCGCGGCCCCCTCTGTGGGTTGGAGGGTTTACGCAGCCGGCGATGCGGCGAGCTGCCAAGTATGCTGACGGCTATATCGGCACCCGCATTACCAGAGGACTCTATGAGCAGTATGTAGCCGAGTTACAGAAAATCGGGAAGCCGACCACCAATCTCAGACTCGCCGGAGGGATCTCCTGGCTGATTGCGGCAACCGATCCGGAGAAGACCTGGCATGAGGCTGCTGATCACGTCATCTATCAGATGAACGGCTATGCCGAGTGGTCGGCCAAAGCGGGAATGCCGCTCATCCCTCCGATTCGAGATCGCACCCACCTCCGGGAGCTGGGAATCCTCAACGTGGTAGATGTGGACACGTGCATTAAGATGATTCGCGATTGTCTTGCTCAGGCCCCGCTGACCCACTTTTACTCGTGGACGCTGCCACCCGGATTGCCGGCACGCTGGATCCAGCCCCACCTCGAGCTCTTCGCCAATAAAGTGATCCCGGCGTTTCGGTGAGCCGTGGCCGCGACTCCCCCCTGGTGGCACCCAGTGAGCGGGGCTGGAGTCGCCCCTATCGGGGGACACGGAAACACGTGGGGAATACGCTCTCAAGTCGCCAGAAAGCGGGCGTATAGATCAGGCCGCCTTGGGGAGGTGAGGGGTTGTCGTATCGAACTCCCTGCTGGTCACCTCCCGTGCGGTCCCTGCTCGGGCAATCAGGATACCGATCCCCAACCCACAGAGACTGGTGAGCAAAACCAGGCCGGCAAAGAGCGGAGTGAACGTCCCTGTGAGATCGAGCAGCAAAGGACTATCGGGCAAACCCAAGACTGGAAAGAATGGTATCGGCATAGTCAACACCTCACAGTACCACGGTAGTGCAGCGACCAGCCACAGGAAAGATTAGGAACGGTGAAAAATCTTTTTCTTTATTATTAGCTCCCATGGCGAATTCGGCCAGGTCGGCACCTCGGAGCTGCTTGACCCGATGGCAGAGCAAAGACCATTTCACAGGACGCGTGCGGAATAGGCGCGTCCCAGGATTCTCGCGCGGTGGATGCACCAGGCAGGGATGGGAAAAAGTAGCGCCGTCCGGAAGACGGCGCCGCCAGGGTTCAACCATTACGCCTGCGCGCTCACCTCGGCATAGCGCGCCTGCTCTCTCGGGAGCTGGAAGGCAGCATCCCGCTGCAGCACCGGCAGGATATGCTCTGCGAACAGTCGAAAGCTCCGCTCCAGCTTGGGATACGGTAAGCCGCCGAACGCGAAGGTGGCGATCATGTGTTCGAGCGGGACCGTGTGGTGGATATAACGGATCTTTTCCAATACCTGCGCAGGCGTCCCAGCGGCATGGAGACTCCGATAAAACTCTACCGCCTTGGCTTTGGCCTGCTCGTCAGCGTTCAGTTTGGCATAGGTCTTGGCCATCTTGGCGTAGAACTCGTAGCTCTTTACCCCTGCCAAGTGGCCATCGGAAAAGCGATAGTGCCGGTCGATGGAATCGAACATCGCTCCCATATGGATATGGGCCAACTCCTGGGCTTCTTGCGCGTCGTCGGCCACTAACACATTGAACAGCCCGATCGGCGGACGCGGCTGATGGCCGCTGGCGAGCGCAGCCTCACAGTAACGCCGGTAATCTGCAGCGGTGTCCTCCCAGCTCCGCTGGGCGATAATGAGCACGCCAAATCCCATCTTGGCCATAATCTCGGCTGACTCCGGACTCACCGTCGAGGCGTAGAAGCGGGTCTCTGGATGAGAGATCGGGCGTGGACGGATCTGAATTTCCGGGATCTTGTAGTACTTCCCGTCGTACGAGAAGCTCGGCTGGGTCAGGCCCTTGCGGATGATGATGGCGCTTTCGACGAAACGTTCGCGCGACTCTTCCATCGACACGCGGAATCCGGCGTACTCGATCGACGCCGCTCCGCGGCCGAAGCCAAAAATAGTCCGGCCTCCTGAAAGGAGGTCGAGCAAAGCGATCTTCTCGGCCACTTCGACCGGATCGTGCCAGGGCAGCACGATGACAGCCGTGCCAAGTTGCACGCGCCGGGTGCGACCAGCGATATAACTCAGGAGCTGGCAGGGATCGGGCGACATGACGTAGCCGGTGAAGTGGTGATCCAGTGCCCAGATGGAGTCGAAGCCGAGACCTTCTGCCATGTCCGCCAGTGACAATTCTTCCTGATAGGTCTGGAGGTCTGGCTTGCCGCCGAAACTGGTCAGCTGCAGTGTCATTCCGACTTTCATAACAACCCTCCTTTTTCCAGGCAGATGCTTTTGACCGCACGCATCACTCTCTAGGCTGCGGTAACCTCGGATGTCGTGTTGTCTTCTGCCTCCAGAACCATTACCATTCTGCGAGCACCGCGCGCAATGACTGAAGGAGGGACCAGCATGGAATTCGAAACCTTGGCCACCGGCTACGGCTTGCTCGAGGGGCCACGCACCGACGAACAAAACCGCCTATACTACAGCGACGTGCGTGGGGGCGGGGTCTTTCGCCGCTCTCCAGATGGTCGCATCGAAACACTGATTCCCGACCGCAAGTTCGTCGGTGGTATCGCTCTCAACGAGGGCGGAGGGCTGCTCGTAACCGGCAAATCTCTCGCGTATTGGGATGAACGGACCGGTCAACTACGCGACATCTTTGCCTCCTGGGAAGGCAAACCCCTCTTTGGACTGAACGATTTGACAACCGATGACCAGGGCAGCATTTGGACCGGCTCGTTCGGCTGCGATATTCACACGTTTGATTTCAAGAGCACCCCACCGCCGGGAGCCCTCTTCCGCATCGATCCGCCAGGCACGGTGACCAAACTGTGGGAAGGCATCGAAGTAACGAACGGCCTCGGCTTCAGCCCCGATCGGAAACTCCTCTATCACTGCGACTCTACTACACGCGCCGTGTGGGTCTACGAGGTGCGCCCAGACCGCACCGTCAGTGAGCGTCGCCTGTTCGCGCGGCTGCCCGAGGGTATGCCAGACGGGATGACGGTTGACGTGGAAGGTGGGATATGGGTCGCCGTTGTCGGCGGGCGGGGAGAGATTGTCCGCTTCAAACCGGACGGAACGCTCGATCGGCGGGAGAAAGTGCCGGCGAAAACGGTCACCAGTGTAGCCTTCGGTGGACCAGACATGTGCGACCTGTATGTCGTCACTGCCAACAACGATCAGCGCGAGCTCAAGGGCACTGTCTTCCGTACCCGTTCGGAGATCCCAGGCTTGCCAGTACCAAAGGCACGTTTTTAAGGTCTGATCTTCCTCTCCGTAACGCCTGTTCGTGTACGGGAGAGGAAACGGGACGCAGCGACCTGGAGACGCAAGCAAACACGGCCATGCTGCAGCAAGCGATCGATTTTCGCGAGGAAAGCGAGGCACTCTTCGCCCTGCTCGACCCCCTGAGAGAAGAGGACTGGGAGCGGAGAACTCAATTCAAGGGATGGACCATCAACGATATCATCGCGCACTTGCACATCGGCAACTACGCCGCAGACCTGTCGTTACAGGACGACGTCGCCTTTGCAGATTTTATGCGCTGCTGGACGACCGCGAGCGCACGGGCGGGCGGACACCTCGCCTTCACCCATACGTGGCTCGGCGGCATCAAGCACCGTGCCCTGTTGCAACACTGGCGGACGTTTTACCACGAGATGGCAGACCGCTTCCTCGTCGCCGACCCCGCACGACGTGTCCGCTGGGTGGGCCCCGACATGAGCGTGCGCTCTAGTATCACGGCGCGGCTTATGGAAACGTGGGCACATGGACAGGCCATCTACGATCTGCTCGGGCAAGAGCGACAGGAGACCGACCGCATTCGGAACATCGCGATCCTGGGCGTCAATACGTTCGGCTGGAGCTTCCGCAATCGCGGCGTAGCCGTCCCGGGAGACCCCCCATACATACGGCTGACAGCGCCATCAGGGGCGATTTGGGAGTGGAACCTACCCCCGCGCGCTGACCGCATCGAGGGGAGCGCAGTGGAATTTTGCCAGGTTGTCACTCAGGTACGGAACGTTGCCGACACCCGCCTGCACGTCGTGGGAGAAACCGCGACTGCCTGGATGGCAATCGCGCAGTGTTTCGCAGGTCCACCCGAAGACCCTCCACCCCCCGGCACGCGCTTTCGGCAAACGTGAGCACGGCAAGAGAACCTCGTGCTCCTTCGCGAGCTCCCTAGCAGGGAGAGCAATCGAGCATACCTCTCAACAATAGCATCCAGAGTGAGCAACTTTTACCGGACGTGCATGCGATACCGTTCCTCGCCGCTCACGCTCACCCACAGAGAGCAAAGAGAAGCGTCTTTGTGGTATACGTGTGCTGACGGGAATGCTCTGCGAAGGAGGGAGTTATGGCTTACGCAGGTGAAGCGCAGCTGACCGAGGCAGTGCTGGCACGACTCGCCAGCACACCAAACCCGCGCCTCCGACAGGTGATGACCAGCTTATTGCGCCACCTCCATGCTTTCGTGCGCGAGGTCGAGCTCACCGAGGCCGAGTGGTTTGCTGGAATCCAGTTCCTGACCGCGGTAGGGCAGAAGTGCGACGCCAAACGGCAGGAATTTATTCTGCTCTCCGACACCCTGGGTGTATCGATGCTCGTCGATATGCTGAACCATCGGCAGGTTCCCGGTGCGACCGAGACGACCGTGCTCGGACCGTTCTACCTGCCCGGCGCGCCCGAGTTCCCCAACGGCACGAATCTCGCCGCAGGCTTGCCTGGTGACCCGACGCTTTTCTCCGGCAGGGTCCTGACCGTGGACGGCACGCCGATTCCTGGGGCGCAGATCGATACCTGGCAGGCGGATGCGGAAGGACTCTACGATGTCCAGCGCCCAGAGCTAAACGGGATGCGGCTCCGCGGCAAGTTTCGCACCGACGCGCAAGGACGGTTCTGGTTCTGGACAATAAAGCCAACGTCGTACCCCGTCCCAACTGACGGACCGGTCGGGCAGATGTTGCTCAACCTGGGGCGGCATCCCTACCGACCAGCCCACATTCATACAATCGTGTCCGCCCCCGGTTTCGTGCCCGTCACCACCCA
>JANWXO010000216.1 GCA_025057295.1 Candidatus Binatia bacterium
GGGCGCTCCACCACTGGTCTCCTGGTTGAGCACTGCGAATAAGACGCGCTCCAGCGAGGTGCCGCGGGGGGAGAGAAGCGGAGGGACGACAAAGGGCTGGCTGACGACGATGGTCGCCGAATGATGCGGGGAGCCGTAATCCCGACCGTCGAGCAGGTCGAGGCGCCTGACGATCTCGCGATACACCTCCAAAGGGTCAGTCTGCGGCAACGGACGGTAACTGACAGACACCGTGCATTCCTCGGCGATCATGTTGGCTGCTGTGCCGCCGCTGATGCGACCGAAGTTGACCGTGGTGTAGGGCGACTCCGGAAAGAGCTCGGCGAAGGCAGGGGAACGCTGGGTGCGCAGCTCGGCCTGATAACGCCCGATCGTCTCGATCACTTTTCCTGCGACTGCAATGGCGTTCACTCCCTGCTCAGGCACGCTGCTATGGCCGCCGCGCCCACGCACCGTCACGCTGAAGAGCACGACCCCTTTGTGCGTATGGAAGACCTGATACGAGGTCGGCTCGCCGATCCACGCCAGGCGCGGGAGCGGAATCTCGCCGAGCAGTTCGGTGAAATGTGGGAGCAGGCGTGCTGCCCCGAGACAGCCGATCTCTTCGTCAGCGGTAAACACGAACACGAGGGGACGGCGCAGTGAGGAGAGGTCGAGTCGGCCTGCGGCATCGAGACACTGGGCCAAAAACCCCTTCATATCGGATGTCCCGCGGCCATACACACGATGGTCGTCGACCTCTAGGCGCAACGGGTCGCGCGTCCACCCAGGCTGCTCCTCGAAGGGTACGGTATCGACATGCCCAGAGATGATCAGGCCATCGGGCTCAGCCGGTCCCGCGCAGGCGAGCAAATTTGCCTTCGCCACCCCTCCAACGTCGGAGCGTTGTAACGAGACGCGAAAGCCCCGGTCGTCGAGATGGGCTCCGAGATATTCCATCGCCTCCACGTTGCTCTTGCTGCTCACCGTGTCGAACGCCACCAAGCGTTTCGCCACTTCATAGAGATACGTCATGATCCCCCTCCCTGAGGAGCGGCCAGCAGCTCGCCACGGTCTCCTGCCGCTCGTATTGACCTTTGCAGAGAAGAGTGAACAATCATAATACAAAACCGGTTCAGCCGCACGTCTGCGGTGTGGGAACATAGCAGGGAGGTTCATTGGACCTCTCAATATCCCGCGGGGGGCATTATGAAGAAAGGTCTCGCTGTCACGCTCGGGCTTCTGCTCGCCGTGTTTGTCGCTACCCAGGCAGATGCACACGGCTGGCGGGGAGGGAGAAGCGGTCTTGGCTACTGGCATGGTGGTCGCGTCTCGACAAGGGCTGGCCTCGGTTTCCATCGCTCCTTTGGCCATCGCCACTTTGGGCACCACCATACATTCCGCCATCCTCCTCGATTCGCCCCTTCTCACCGCCATCGTTTCCACTCCCATCGCAAATTCGTTCCTCGCCACCATTTCCACTTGCACCTGTCCCCTACACCCTTCTTCACCCTAGCCCCGCATAGTGGCTTTGCCTTCCACTCCTTCGGTGTTCCTTTTGGCTTTGGTGTTCGTACCTTTTCCACCTTCTCCTCCACGAGGACCTTCGGGGCAGCCGGCTTTCCCCCACTCGGGGCAGCCGGTCTCGCCCCCCTGAGCGGAACAGGACCGCTTCCAGTGGTCATCAGCTCGCCTTTCTTCTGCTTTCCCCACCGGTTGAGCTTCACCGAGGAGGCGCTGTTCATCGACCACCTGCATCGGATTCATCGCCTGCCACGGCACCGCGCGCTCTTGTACTGCCGGCCGGTCGGTGGGGTACGGTACATCTTCTTTGGTTTTTAACTGCTACCCCTACAGCCTCTCTCTTGACGCCACCAGAGCCAGGACAGTAAGGTCTGCCACATCGGGAGGGTTGGATATGCAGACACTGGCCGGACGAGTGGCGATTGTGACCGGGGCCGGACAAGGCATCGGACGCGGGGTCGCGCTGTGCCTGGCGCGGGCAGGAGCCCATGTCGTTATCAACGACCTGGTCCAGGAACGGATCTCGCGCACTGTCTCCGAGGTCGAAGCCCTCACGGTGCGAGCGCTGGGCGTGGTGGGCGATG
Organism: Candidatus Binatia bacterium; assembly: GCA_025057295.1. Taxonomy (GTDB): domain Bacteria; phylum Desulfobacterota; class Binatia; order Bin18; family Bin18; genus JANWXO01. Next base: position 2,088 of record JANWXO010000216.1, read on the forward strand.
TCACACAGTCGCAGGACGTCGATCGCCTGGTGCAGGAGACGCTCCACCACTTCGGCAGCATCGATATTCTCGTCAACAACGCCGGTATTGCCGTGCTCAAGCCGATGGTCGAGCACTCCGAGGCGGAGTGGGACGCCGTGCTGAACGTGAACCTCAAAGGAGTGTTTCTCTGCTGTCAGCGGGTCGTGCCGGAAATGATCAAACAAAAGCGCGGGGCAATTGTGAATATCGCTTCCATCGCCGCCTTCCACTACACCGTGCCCCACGTCCCGTACGCTGCCTCGAAAGCCGGCGTCGTCGCGCTGACGCGAGATCTGGCGTACGAGGTGGCGCGGTTCGGCGTGCGGGTAAACGCCATCGCCCCCGGTCCGATCGAAACCCCGCTGATGGCCAGCGCACTGAGCCCGCAACAGAAAGAGGCCTACGCCCGCAGCATCCCTTTAGGTCGCCTCGGTCAACCAGAAGATATCGGTGAGGCGGTGGTCTTTCTGGTGTCTGACGCAGCCAGCTATATCACCGGAGCCACGCTGCCGGTGAGCGGGGGAACAGACCTCCGCGTGCTCAACGTCTAACCAAGGCAGAAAGGAGCGCATCTACAATGCAGATTGGTCTCTTTATGTTCCCGACTTCCTACACTGCCGATCCAGCCAGCGTCGCCCGTAAGGCCGAGGCGCTGGGTTTCGAATCGTTCTGGTTACCAGAACATCCCATCATCCCTGTCCACACCACCACCCCTTACCCGCTGCGGGAGGACGGGCAGATCCCCGCTTTCTATGCACACATCGCCGACCCCTTTATCGGGTTAGCCGGTGCAGCCGCGGCAACACACACGATCAAGCTCGGAACCGGCATCTGCCTGGTGCCGGAGCGCAACCCGATCGTGCTCGCGAAAGAAGTGGCCACCTTGGATTGCTATTCCGGTGGGCGCGTGCTCTTCGGTGTCGGTGCCGGTTGGCTGCGGGAAGAGGCGCAAGTACTCGGGGTCGACTTCCCGAAACGATGGGTCCGGTTGCGAGAGAGCATCCAGGCCATACGGGAGTTGTGGACCAAGGAGGAAGCGGAGTTTCATGGGAGCATCATCGATTTCCCTCCGGTGCGCTGTCTGCCGCAGCCGCTACAGAAGCCCTACCCGCCGACCTTGCTCGGTGCACACGGCGAAAAGGGGCTTCGACGGGTTGCACAATGGGCAGACGGCTGGTGCCCCCTCGCACCACCCCCGGCAGAGCTGCGGGATAACCTGACAACCCTCAAACAACTGACCGATGCAGCCGGGCGCGACTTCCACAAACTCGATATCACGGTATTCCTGGGCGTGACGGAAACGAGCCCGGTGGCAGACCTGATCCGGCAGTACGAAGACGCCGGAGCCCGGCGCGTCGTGCTGGCACTGGGACACGAAGAAGGAGCACTTGCCTTCCGCCAGCTTCGTTTCTTCACTCCCGCCGAAACCGATTCGCTCCTGGAGCAGTTAGCAGAACGGGCACGGCTGGGATAAGCCGTCTCGACCCAAAGAGAATCGAAGCGATGGTCAAGCTCAGCGTCAACGTGAATAAAGTCGCTACCCTCCGTAACGCTCGCGGCGGGAATAATCCGAACGTTGTCCACGCGGCCCAGACCTGCGTGGCGGCAGGGTGCCACGGGATTACTGTCCATCCGCGTCCGGACGGGCGGCACATCCGACGCCACGACGTCTTCGATCTAGCCGCAGTGCTGACGGTCGAATTCAACATCGAAGGCTACCCGTCCCCGGAGTTTCTCGCCCTCGTCTGTCAGGTGCGCCCTACCCAATGCACCTTGGTGCCCGATCCGCCAGATGTCCTGACCTCGAACGCCGGATGGGACCTCCGCGGGGACGTGCGCTGGTTGCGCGACGTCATCCAGCAGCTGCACGATCACGGTATTCGCACCAGTCTGTTCCTCGAGCCAGATCCCGACCAGGTCCGGCGCGCCAAAGATTTGGGGACCGACCGCATCGAACTCTACACCGAGCCCTACGCGCGCCTGTTCGGCACGCCCGAGCAACAACGTACCTTCGACGCCTATTACCAGGCGGCGCTTGTCGCCCAAGAAGTCGGAGTCGGACTGAACGCCGGGCACGACCTCAACCTGAACAACCTGCCGTACTTTGCCCAGCACATCCCCGGCCTGCTCGAGGTCTCGATCGGGCACGCCCTTATTTGCGATGCCCTCTACATGGGATTATCACAGGCGGTGAAAGCCTACCTGCGAGCGTTAGGGTATCCCGTCTAGTCACACCGACCGTCGAGACCGTGTGCGGACCCCCCGCAGCAGGACGGGCAAAATGGCGAGGTGCGCTCGAGGTGTTGTCCGCACGCACCAGCGGTCAGACGGCGACTCCGGCTTTGGCCGCCAACGAGGCATAGCTGACCCCTTCCCCGTTGTCCGTGCTCACCGGCAGGCCACACTCCTGCCAACCAGGCACGATCACCCGTCCGGTCTGGTCACGCGCTCCGCCAAATCCTCCTTGCATATTGGCTACGCGTGTATAGCCAGCCTGGGCCAAGATGTCGGCTGCCCGCTGGGACCGCATGCCGGCCTGGCAGCCGACGATAATCTGCGTATCCTTCGGGATGTTCGCTTCGACGACCGTGAGAAAGTCGGGATTGGGGATCGGTCGCTGCGCCGCATCGAAAAAGACGACCGGGATATTCAGCGCCCGCTGCGGATGGCCGGCGGCAAACTCTGCGACCGTCCGGACATCGAGGTACACTACCTGCGGATCTTGCTCCATAAGGGCCTGCGCTTCGCGAGGAGTGATCTGCTGTACTGCCATCACAGTTCTCCTTATCTGGCGTGGTACAGGGAGGAGTAGCGATGCTTTCTCGGCGAGTCAATCACCGCCCTTTCATTCCCGCTCGCTGGTTTGCTATTGGAGGAAACACACCGACGAGCTACAGGAGCAGCCCATGGAGAAAGCCGTGTACTGGGAGCGCGTAGACAACGTGGCGCGGATCGTCTTGAACCGTCCCGCGCAATACAATGCGATCAACGCCGAGCTGGCGAGGGATTTGCGTCAGGCGCTGTTCGAGTGCTGGAGCGACGACACGATCCGCGCCGCCGTCCTGACCGGCAGCGGCAAGGCGTTCTGTGCCGGGGGAGACCTCAAGTTTCTCACCGCTGAACGCGAAGCCGGGCGTGGGGTAGCCAGTTTTGAAACCCTGCTGCCGCTTTTTCACGGAGCCATCATCGCGATGCGGGAAATGCCGATCCCCATCGTCGCTGCCCTTAACGGCGTGGTCGCAGGCGGAGGCCTGGGGTTAGCGCTCGCTTGTGACTTTCGCATCGCCTCGCCAGAGGTGTCTCTCTACACCGCCTTCCTGCGCATCGGCGCCAGTCCCGACTCGAGCTCGTCCTTCTTCCTCCCCCGCTACGTCGGTTTTGGCCGGGCAACCGAGCTGTTTCTCCGCAATCGAGCCGTCTCGGCAGAAGAGGCGCTCAACCTCGGCCTCGTCACTG
>JANWXO010000217.1 GCA_025057295.1 Candidatus Binatia bacterium
GTCAACGTGGAGGGGACACGTGCCGTGGTGGAGGCGATACGGCTTGCCCGCCCACGACCGCGTCGCCTGGTATATGTCAGTTCGCTGGCGGCGGTCGGCCCGGCCCTTGCAGGAGTGCCGGTGGGACCTGAGAGTGTCCCGCGCCCGCTCACGGCTTATGGACGGAGTAAGTTGGCTGGAGAACGTGTCTGTTTGGCTGTCTCCGGAGAATTGGAAGTCGTCGCCCTGCGTGCACCGGTGGTGTATGGCCCGCGAGAGCGTCACCTCTGTCGCTATGTGCGGCTCGCCCAGTGGGGAGTGGTGCCGGTGCCGCGAGGATCCCAACGGCGGGTGCAATTCCTGTACGTGGGCGACCTGGTCGAAGCGCTGGTGCGTGCGGCGACCGCCCCGCGCATCAGCGGGGTGTACCACGTAGCAGAGCCCCGTGCCTATACGTGGGAGGAGATCGTGCAGCTGCTCGCCCGAGCGATCGGGAAAGCGCTCCGGAGCGTAGCGGTTCCGGAGTGGCTCCTCCGGCGAGCAGCCGCGGTGAGTGAACTCGCAGCAGCGGTACGAGGGCGAGCGACGATCTTTAACCGTGACAAGGTGTGTGAGATATACGCTCCGGGCTGGCTGTGCGAGACGACCACAGCGCAGCATGCTCTCGGTTTTACCGCCCGGACTGCCCTTCCTGACGGGGTCCTGCACACCCTCAGGTGGTACCGAGAGCACGGGTGGCTGGAATGAGAAGGGAAACCTGGGGGTGAAGCCACAATCTGCGACGATCCCACCGAAGGACAGTACGACAGGTGGCGACGGAGAGGGGGATACGGGATGAATCTGCTCGATAAGTGTGTTCGCTTCACGCGAGCGCGGGAGGCGCAGGCCGCTGGGGTCTACCCATTTTTCGTGCCGATCGAAGCCTCGAACGGCACCGAGGTGATCGTGCGCGGCGAAAGAAAAATCATGATGGGGTCGAATAACTACTTAGGCCTCACCCATCACCCGCGGGTGCTGGCTGCGGCAGAAGCCGCCCTGCGGCGCTACGGGAGCGGGTGCACCGGGAGCCGCTTTCTCAACGGGACGTTGGATCTGCACGAGCAGCTCGAGGACCGCCTGGCGCGCTTCCTCGACAAAGAGGCAGCGCTCGTTTTCAGTACGGGGTACCAGACCAATCTCGGCGCGGTCGCCACCCTGGTGGGCAAGGGGGATCACCTGTTTCTCGATAAACTCAACCATGCCAGCGTGATCGACGGAGCGCGGCTGGCCTACGGCCGCGTCCATCGCTATCCGCACGGTGATCTGGGGACGCTCGAACAGCAGCTCGGTGACACTCCCAGTGATGCCGGCAAGTTGATCGTCACCGATGGGGTGTTTTCTATGGAAGGGGATATCGCCGATCTTCCCGGGATCGTCGCCCTGGCCGAGACCTACGGTGCCGATGTGATGGTGGACGACGCACACGCGTTCGGCGTTCTTGGCGAGCGGGGTGGAGGGACTGCGCAACATTTTGGCCTCGAGGACAAGGTCACTTTGATCGTCGCCACCTTCTCAAAATCCCTCGCCGCTATTGGCGGAGTCATCGCTGGACCGGAACCGGTCATCCATTATTTGAAGCATCACGCCCGTTCGCTCATTTTCAGCGCCAGTATGCCGCCCGCTGCGGTGGCGACGGCCTTGGCCGCACTGCAAGTGATCGAGGAAGAACCGGAGCGGCGCCAAGCGCTCTGGCGCAACACCCGCCGTATGCAAGAGGGACTCAAAAGCCTAGGCTACGATATCGGCAAAAGCGAGACTCCCGTCATCCCCATTTTAGTTGGCAGTTTGCCGGAAATGCTGTTTTTGTGGAAAGGGCTCTTTGACGCCGGAATCTTTACCAACCCGGTCATTCCCCCAGCCGTACCGGAGCATTCGTGCCGGCTGCGAATCTCGATGATGGCCACCCATACCGACGAACAGATTGATTTCGTCTTGGAGACGTTCGCTCACCTCACCCGCCAGAGGGCGGTTCTGTAACCCACCCGGTCCCGCCAACCTGGCTATGTCACTCCCAGTGCAGGTCGTGCCAGTGCAGGGCCGCCGTGACCTGCGCCGCTTTCTCCGCGTACCCTGGCAGATTTATCGGGGCGATCCGCTGTGGGTCCCTCCCCTCTTGCTCGTGCAGCGTGCCCTGCTCGACCGCCGTACGCATCCCTTCCACCGCCATGCGGAGGTGTGCTACTTCCTCGCCCGGCGGGCGGAGGCGGTCGTCGGGCGGGTGGCGGCGATCGTCAACCACCAATACGTCCAGTTCCACCGCGAGATGACCGGCTTTTTCGGCTTCTTCGAGAGCATCGACGATCCTGAGGTTGCGGTGGCGTTGCTGCGAGCCGCCGAGCACTGGGTAGCGGAGCGAGGGATGCAGCGAATCCGCGGTCCGATGAATTTTTCCACCAATGAGGAGTGTGGGGTATTGGTCGACGGCTTCCACGCTCCCCCGACGATCATGATGCCGTATAACCCCCCCTACTACGCACGCCTGCTCGAGACCGCTGGGTATACCAAGGCCAAAGATCTCCTGGCCTATCTCTTGGATGACACTGTCCCGCCAGAGCGGCTGGTGCGCGGAGTCGAGCGGCTAAGACGGGAAACACAGGTGACCATCCGGCCGATCGAGCTCCGCCGTTTTCGGCAAGAAATCGACCAGCTGCGCGCCATCTACCATAGCGCGTGGGAAAAAAACTGGGGCTTTATCCCTATGACGGAGGCAGAGTTCACCCACTTTGCCACGCAGATGCGCTGGGTCGCCGATCCCCATCTCTGTCTGATCGCCGAAGTGAGAGGAGAACCAGTCGGTTTTGCCCTCGCACTGCCGGACTATTACCAGGTGTTGCGCTCCCTCAACGGCCGCCTCTTGCCCTTCGGGTTCCTCAAGCTGCTGTGGTATCGCCGTAAGATCACAACGGCGCGCGTGTTGGTGTTGGGCGTGAAACCGGGGTTCCGGCGCATGGGAATCGATGCCATGCTCTACTTGCGCCTGTGGCAGGAAGCGCCCAAGCGGGGGTATCCGACGGTAGAGTGCTCCTGGATCTTGGAAGACAACTGGCCTATGCGCCGTGCTTTGGAGCGCATGCATGCCCGCCTCTGCAAAACCTACCGTATCTACGAAAAAACGCTCGCGCTGAACCAGGGGGCGTGTACCTCGGTGACTATGCCGATAGGACGGGAGAGGGACTAGAACAGGGGGAGCTGGTCCATGCTGGCAGGGGGGCGGAAGGCTGCGGTGGAGAGCTGCGGACCATGAGGCGAGAGTCCAGTGCGACGGCAGAGGAGTGCGAACAAGGCGTGCAGCGATTCGGCCAAGACCCCTTCTCCGCGCATGCGCGTGTACCAGCGGGCGTCGTTGAGCTTTCCCCGCCGGATGGCGCGCAGGTGGTTGAGCACTGTGTTTCTGCGGTGCGGGTAGTGAATGGCCAGCCAGCGCGAGAAAAGATCGCCAACCCCGTACGGCAGCCGCACGATCGTGTGACCGGCGAAGCGTGCCCCGGCCCGTGCTGCGGCCCGCAGGATCGCTGGCATTTCGTGATCAGTTAATCCGGGGATGAGGGGAGCGACCATGACCCCTGTCGGGATTCCTGCCTGGTGCAGCTGCTGGATCGCCTCTAGGCGGCGGGTTGGGGATGAGGCCCGCGGCTCCATGAGCCGCGCCAGTCGCGGGTCGAGGGTGGTGAGGGAGAGGAACACCGCCGCTGCCTGCACGCGCGCCAGGTGTGTCAGCAGATCGATATCCCGCGTCACGAGCGCGCTCTTCGTCACGATCGCGACGGGGTTGCGCCACGCAACGATCACTTCCAGACAACGGCGCGTCAGGCGCAGCGAACGTTCGGCCGGTTGATAGGGGTCGGTGACCCCACTGAGGGCAATCGGCTGTGGACGCCAAGAGGGAGAGGCCAAGGCCGCCTGCAGCAGACGAGGGGCCTCTTCCTTCACCAAAATCTGAGTCTCGAAGTCCAGACCGGCCGAGAACCCGAGCCATTCGTGTGTTGGCCGGGCGTAACAGTAAATACAGCCATGCTCACAGCCGCGGTACGGGTTGATGCTGACAGTAAACCCGACATCCGGACTCTGGTTGCGTGCCAGAATCGTGCGTGTGGGGTCGCGCAGTAGGCGGGTGTAGGGACTGATCCGCTCCTCCGCTGCCTCGTCGCACGGTTCCGCCTGATAAACGAGGCGCTCGAAACGGTTGGGCGGGTTGTCAAATGTCCCCCGACCTTTCCGTGGCAAAGGCAGCTGTCGCATGCGAATGGTATAGCGAAAAAAAAGCGAAAGGAAAACTGTCTGGGAACGGGGGGAGACTATGTCGTCAACGCTCCGCCACAGGAGCTGCCCGCCCCAGCGGTACAGCCGTAGCAGTGTATCCCTGTGCGGATGGGCTGCTGCGCCAACAGACGTACGAGCTGCTCGGCCGGTTGCTCACCGAGACGGAACGGGCGGCCATTGCCCACACGCAGGTCGAGCATCTGGTTGAAGTCACAGTCGTACACAAAACCGTCCCAGGAGATGCTGACCAGATGACGACACATGAGACCATCGAGGGTGGCAGGGTTAAAGGCGTCCGCGAGCAGTGCCAGATAGGCATCGAACTTGCCCTCACGGTGGAGCATGTGGGCGAAGCGGGCGATCGGCATGTTGGTAATGGTGTAGAGACGGTTGAAGCGGATGCCGAACCGCGTTGCCAATTCACGTTTGTAGTCCGCTTCGAGTCGGGCTTGCGGAGGGGGAAGGTGTGCGCCGACTGGGTTGTATACCAGGTGCAAGAGCAACCCCGATCCTTCCTGTCCATACCCTAGCGCGTTGAGACGACGGAGGGCCGCGATCGATGTGTCGTACACGCCGCGCCCGCGTTGTTTCTCGACGTTCTCTGGCAGGTAGCAAGGTAAACTGGCGATGACTTCAACCCCGTTAGCGGCGAGGAACTCGGCGAGGTCTTCCTGGCCAGGTTCGAACAGGACAGTGAGGTTACAGCGATCTATCACCCGGCGGCCATCGCGACGAGCCTCTGTGACCAGGAAACGGAAAGACGGGTGCAGCTCTGGCGCCCCGCCGGTGATATCTACGGTCGTGGGGTTTGCTGCTCGCACGAACTCAAGGGCGAGCTCGGCGGTGCGTCGGTCCATCGTTTCGCTGCGTTTCGGACCCGCGTCGACGTGACAATGGACGCAGGCCTGATTGCAGAATTTTCCCACGTTGATCTGGACCGTCTCGATCCCGTGGCGTGTCAGCTCGATCCCCTCTCGGTGCAGGCGCTCAGCAAAAGGGGGCACGGCAGTGCTGCCCTGGAGCGTTCCGTCCTTGCCGGGCCGGGAGCGGGTATCGCTGTGGGTTGCCATAGATCCCTCTTTCCTGTCGATCTTCCCCTCTGGGGCTGTTGCTTCGCCCGTCACCCCGCAGACCACAACGGGTGCTGAAGAGGAAAGTTTCATACCGGAAGGGTTTTGTACAGCAGGGGGACCTCCCCTGCCTCGCAGCGTGCTCAGGGTACGGTTTTGCCGCGCTTTGTCTGAGTTGCTTTCCCGCAGTCACGCTGTAGAATGAGGCG
>JANWXO010000218.1 GCA_025057295.1 Candidatus Binatia bacterium
CCTCGAACCCGCCGTGCGGAGCAAGGTGGAAGTCGATCGGGTCGACGGCTACCTGATCTTCCTCTTTGCCCTTCTGTCTACGGCGACGCTGTTCGACGGCTTCGACGCCGCCATGCTGACCGTCGCTGCGCCGGATACGCGCAAAACCCTGGGGATCAGTCTCGCCGAGTGGGGAGTGATTTTCGGCATCACCCGCCTCGGTATGGTCGCGTCGTTCTTCTTCCTCTTTTTCGCCGACCGCTGGGGGCGGCGGACGCTGATGATGCTCACGATCATCGGCTTCGCCATCTTCAACTCCCTCACCGCCTTCGCCGTCGGCAAGATCGACTTTACGATTTACCAGTTTCTCGCCCGCGTGTTCCTGACGGCTGAATACTCGTTGGCGATCATTGTCATCGGCGAAGAGTTTCCGGCACGGTTACGCGGTCGCGCCATTGCGATCCTCACCAGTTTTGCCACCGTCGGGGTGATGATCATCGCGCTGTTGCATCCCTACATCCTCCTCCAGGAGTGTGTCGCCGGTTCGGTCGCCGCCGGCGATTGTGTCCCCCCCGTGGGCAACTGGTTGCACGACACTGGCCAGAGCGTTGTCGCGACGGTGCAGCGGCTCCTGGGTTTCCCGGTCGACGGAGCGCACTGGCGCGTCCTCTACATCCTGGGCGTCATTCCTCTCGGTCTCGTCTTTCTCTTGCGGTTCGGTATGCGCGAGACGCGACGCTTCGTCGCCGAGCAAGAAACCAGTGGGGATCGGCCCTCTGGAGTGCACACCACGCTGCGCCTCGCCTACGAGCAGGCCAAAACGCCGTGGCAACCTCAATACCGCCGCCGCACTCTGCTCGTGACCTTGCTGTGGAACTGTGTCCACCTGGTGACCGCACCTGCGGTGGCGTTTTGGGTGATTTATGCTCGGGAAGAACTGGGCTTCTCGCCGGCCGTGGTCGGACTCATCATCTTTTGGGGTTATGTCGGTGGGATCGTCGGTCACTTCGTCGCCGGCTATTTGATCGACCGTATCGGACGCAAGCTGACCTGTGCTGGCTTCTACATGGGAGCGGCAGTCGCGATCTTTCTGCTGTTCCAAGTCCGGACAGAGGGCGCACAGTACCTGTGGATGATTCTCACCGTTTTCGGCTTCGCTTCGGCGAACACCGCCACCCACGTCTATGCCTCGGAACTCTTCCCCACCGCCATTCGGGCGACAGGCTATGGGTGGACCACCAACTTGTTTGGCCGCCTCTCGGAGGTCGGTACACCGTTTGTGATTTCTGCTTTCATCTCCTCGCTGGGTATTTCTGGAGCCGTCGCCCTCACCGCCATTGGTCCGATCCTGGGCGCACTCCTGGTCCTGCGCTATGCTCCTGAGACGAAGGGCCTGACCCTGGAAGAGGTTCAGCTGGCAATGCACGGGGACAACCAGGAGTCCGATGCAGCCGAACTGGCACCCCCTCTCTCACGAGCAGAGTGAAGAGCCACGGGACAGACAATCTTGCAGGGCTCGACTGCCCTGTAGTAGCATGCCTGGCGATCTTCCCGAGAAGGAGGCTCCCGATGCACATTGGCTTTTTTGCTGTTGGCGTTGGTCCGAGTGCCGACCCGGAACTGATCGCGCTCACCGCCCAGACCGCCGAGCAGTGCGGTTTTCATTCGCTGTGGGCACCCGAACACGTCGTGTTGCTCGACCAGTATACGTCCAAATATCCGTACTCCCAGGACGGAAAACTGCCGATGCACACCAGAGTGGACATTCTCGACCCCTTTGCCGCCCTCACTTTCGCTGCTGCACACTCCAAGCGTATCCGGCTGGGGACCGGGATCTGCCTGGTGCCCGAGCGCAACCCTCTCGTGACGGCCAAAGAGGTCGCCAGCCTCGACAAACTCTCCGGTGGCCGTTTCGACTTCGGCGTGGGAATCGGCTGGCTGGCCGAGGAGTTCGCTGCCGTTGGTGTCCCCTGGGAACGACGGGCAGCGCGCACGCGGGAATATTTACACGCCATGAAGCTGCTCTGGACCGAAGAGGAACCGGAATTCACAGGAGAATTCTGTAGCTTTCCCAAGGTCCGCATGTACCCCAAACCCGTGCAGAAACCCCATCCACCGATTATCTTCGGTGGAGAGAGCACCCCGGCGCTGAAGCGTGTCGCTGAGGTCGGAGACGGCTGGTTCGGTGTCAATGTCACAGTAGAAGATGCTCAGAGCAAGATCGCGCGTATTCGTCAGTATGCTGCGGCAGTCGGGCGCGACGCGAACACGTTTTCTTTCTCGGTGTCGCCAGGGCTCGGCGTGCCCGTCGAGATAGATACGATCAAACGGTACCGTGACGCTGGCGTGCACCAGGTGATCGTCGGCACGATCCCCCGTGACCCACAAGGGATTCGGGGAGAAATTGAGCGGCTCGCCGAGAAGCTCGTCGTGCCAGCGGCGAAGCTGTAACCGATGACGACGCTGAGGGAGAGACATCGATGCTCCCTCAGCGTATGTGTCGTGCGAGGCGTGTCCGAGACGACTCCCCCACCGACCGTTGTCGCTATCTCGCTGCGTAGACCTGCTCCTGAGAAAAGCCGTACAGTCGCAGGCAGTTGTCCCACATGATCTTGCGCTTCGACTCCATACCGACATGCGGCAGTGCGAGGAAGGTTTTGGTCCCGTTCGGAAAGGGACCATCCGCATGCGGGTAATCTACCGACATGACAATATTGTCGTCGCCGATTTCGTCGATGACGACACGCAGCAGCTCTTCGTCCACATCGGTCCCGATGAAGCATTGCCGCCGGAAGTACTCGCTGGGTTTGGCCGACAGCTTGACCGCTTCGCCTCCACCATATTTCTTCCACTGGTCGTCGAGCCGGTGCAGCCACCACGGCAGCCAGCCACAGTTCCCCTCGAGGAAAGCCACCCGCAGATCCGGGAAGCGTTCGAGCACGCCGCCGACGATCATCGCACTCATGGCGAGCATGAGTTCCAAGGGAAAGGCCGAGGCGTGGTTCTGGGTGCGGAAATTGGGCAACCCGCGGAAACGGTTGGTGACATAATCTCGCGAGGCACCGCCGCTGGTCCCGTGGAAGGCCACAGGAACACCGAGCCGGGTAATCTCTTTCCACAACACGTCGCACTCCGGCGCGTGGACATAGCGTCCGTTGACCGGCATGGGCAACAGCACCACGGCCACATGTCCCTTTTTTTCGACCGCGCGCCGGGCTTCCGCTGCGGCCAATTCTGGATCGTGCAGGGAGACGATCGCGGCAGGCTTCAACCGCTGGGGGTTGGCCTGGCAGTAATCCGCGAGCCAGTCGTTGAAGGCGGCACAGTAGGCGGTGGCGTAGGCCGGCTCGAGCTCGTCGATCGAGACCACCATATGGGCAAAGGTGCGGTACACCACGCCGATGTCGATACCTTCGGCATCCATAGCCGCTAAAGTCGAGGCAGCATCGTACCCGCGCTCGCGCACCGGCTTGTACAGCTGCTCGCGAGGAGCATCGAGATAGCGCTGCGGGCCGACGACCTCGGGCGAGCGCGCCCACGGTGGAATCAGGTGTCCCTCTACATCCCAGTGGGGAAAGTTGGTGGGACTCCAGCCCAAGTAGCGCGGCATCTTGTCCCGGTAGCGTTCGTCGAGATATTGCTCGTAGACATCGCCCGTCTCGATCACATGCAGGTCGCTGTCGATAATGCGGAACCCATCTTTCATGGTCGTTATCCTTTCTCCCTCTATCTGCCGCAGGGGCGGTTTTGCACCTCGGTCTTTGTTGTCAGACTGCCCAAAAGCACCAGCTTCTGCAAGGCAGGGGCAGCCAGGAAGACGGTGAGAGTGGTCCTGGGGCTTTTCTTCTGCTAGGGTGGACTCCTGCAGACACGGACCAATCCACGCCTGAAAGGAGGGAACTGTTATGCAGATGCAAACAGTGCGGTTTCCCAGTGGAGGGGTGTGGTGTGCCGGGGACTTGTACCTGCCGGACGACGCGGCGCGCGGACCACGGCCCGGACTGGTGCTCGGGCACGGCTTTAGCTTCGTCAAAGAAGCGCTCACCGAGGAGGCGAGATACTTCACGGACGCGGGGTATGTGGCGCTGGCTATCGACTACCGGACCTTTGGGGAAAGCGAAGGAGAGCCACGCGGACAGCTCTTTCCCCTCAACGAAGTCGAGGACTACCGCAACGCCATCAGCTATCTGCAGACGCGCAAGGAGGTCGATCCTGCCCGGATCGGCATCTGGGGCACCAGTTTCGGCGGCGCAGTGGTGATTTACACGGCAGCAGTGGACCGGCGCGTCAAGGCCGTGGTTGCACAAGTGCCGGTAGTGAACGGCCGCCGCTGGATGCAGGCGTTGCGCACCAGTGCGCAGTGGCTCGAGCTCCTCGATAGACTGGAGGAAGATCGCAAACGGCGCTTCGAGACCGGGCAAGGAGCACGAGTGCCTGTCAGTGGCCGGGGAGACCAGGGAGTCTTCTGTGCGATGCCGGCCGACGAGCAGATCGTCAGCTTTCTCGAGCGGGCGAAGACCGAGGTGAAAACCTGGCGTCCGGACATCACGCTGGAGTCGGTCGAGCGCATCATCGAGTTCAACCCCGAAAGCGTCATTCACCAGATTGCTCCGCGGCCGCTCTGCATGGTTGCAACAGCCGGCTACGACATGATTCACCCTATCGAACACATTCTGGAGGCCTACGAAAAAGCGCGCGAGCCGAAAAAGCTGCACCTGTTGCCTTTCGATCAGCTGGGCCTGTACAGCGAGCCTGGCCGAGGGGTGGCGATGCGCTGCGCCATCGAGTGGTTCTCGCAATTCCTCGGCGTCCCCGCCCGCTAGGCCGCAGCCGGCAGACGACACTCCTCCGCAGGTGCTATCCATAGCAGGGCAGGCCTCCGGGCCTGCCCCTCCCCTCCGGGGGCCTGTGCGATGCCGTGCTCGGCGTGGTTAGAGGAATCTGGGAATCAGCGTTGCATATTGGTCGAGAAGGGGGAGCACCCGCTCTTTGCCTGCCGAAGGAAGGAAGAAGACCGCGCGTTCGATCCCCATTTCCTGGTACTGCCGCAACGTCTTTTCATCAGCCGGAACCCCAAAGATCGAAACCGGGACCTCCTCTTTGGAGCGCCCGGCCTGCTCAGCGAGGGCGTGGAGCTGGCGGATCGCCGCCGGCAGGTCTTTGACGGTTCCACCCACCGGAATCCAGCCGTTGCAGTAGTTGACCACCCGTTTGAGCCCCTTGTCCGAGAGCGTGCCGAGAATGATCGGCGGGTGCGGTTTCTGCACCGGTTTCGGATAACTCCAGATAGGGTCGAAGTTGACAAACTCGCCGTGATACTCTGCTGCCTCTTTGCTCCAGATCTCCTTCATCGCCTCGATGCGTTCCCGCAACACCTTCCAGCGACGGTTGAAGGGGGTTCCATGGTTTTCCATCTCTTCGGCATTCCACCCGCCGCCGATGCCGAAGAGCAGGCGTCCGTTGGAGAGATGGTCGACCGAGGCGACCTCCTTGGCAAGCAGAATAGGGTCACGCTCGATCACGAGGCAAATACCGCTCCCGATCTTAATGGTCTTGGTCAC
>JANWXO010000219.1 GCA_025057295.1 Candidatus Binatia bacterium
CAGCAACTGCTCCGTTCGGATAGACTCCGACCCAGCGAGGAAACGACGAATACGGCCAGTCTTTCGCTGCTGTACAGAGCCATGTTGGACCGGCTCGTAATGGATGTAATCTCGGTGGTGCTGAAAATCCCGCTCGTCAAGGACGACGGAAAAGAGGAAGGCTGTCTGAGCGCTCTGGCGGCACGACTCCCAAGCGGATGGCATGGCGGACCAAGCCAGAGCCACCCCGCGCACCCAGCTGCTTCATCAAGCGGTAATTTTTGCCTCCGCTTATGAAGCAGTTGAGCCACAGGCGATCGACACCACGCTCCGGGTCCCTGGGCACCGCCACCTGCCCCTCACTGCCTGCCTGGGCTCTCCGCGAGCACGAACAGCAACGGAGAGATTTTTGGGCTGGACGACCCCCTGCGGTCCCCGGCACGAAGGGCGCCTTCTGTTACCGACAGTGACCTCTGCTCTCTGAACTACGTGACGTCCTCTTGGCTATCCCCGCTGGGCTCGCCAAATTTCCACCCGCTCGATCATACTACGTCGGTATGCCCAAAGCCGCCTGCGCGCGCAGTCGACTCCAGCTGCTCCACTTCTTGCCACTGGACTCGCACGACAGGTGCAATCACCAACTGCGCGATCCGATCGCCCCTGTGAATCTGGATCGGCTGCTCGCCGAGATTGATCACCAGGATCTGCACTTCCTCCCGATAATCGGCATCGATCGTTCCAGGAGAATTGAGCAACGTCAGCCCGGAACGGAGGGCAAGCCCGCTCCGTGGACGCACCTGAGCCTCGTATCCCTCAGGGAGCGCGATGGCAAAGCCAGTGGGGATCAACGCCCGACCGAGGGGTGGGATGATCAGGGGGCTGCCCAGATCGGCATACACATCCATGCCTGCCGCGCCTGGGGTCATATACTGCGGCAAGGGCAGCGGGTCGGCCCCTGTACGGACCCGGCGGATTCGCACGATCAGCTCAGCAGCCATAGGCCGCAAACGGTGCAGCAGGAGACCTGCGTCCCTTATGCCTCCAGCAACGCTTCAGAGCGCGGCGACGGTGGCAGATCGCCAAGAATCGTCACCGCCCGCTGGGAATCGGTAAAGCAGTGGGCGGCAAGCGCCTGCACCTCGTCGAGCGTCACCCGCTCGATCTGCTCGGCCACTTCGCGAATCGGAATATACCGACGAAAATAGATCTCACAGCGGGCGAGCCGGTTCATGCGGGCTTCGCTGGTCTCCAGTCCCAGCAGCAGTCCACCCTTTGCATGCCCTTTGGCACGGCGCAGCTCCTCGCGCGAAATCCCTTCGCGCGCGATCTGTCGCAAGGTCGTCCACACGATCTCGACGACTTCAGGAACCCACGCCGCGCTTGTCGCGACGTAGACGCCGAGATACCCGGCATCTCGATACGTAGAGAGGAAAGAGGTGACATCGTAGGCCAAACCGCGCCGCTCGCGGATCTCTTGAAACAGGCGGGAACTCATCCCGCCACCGAGCGCGGTGTGGAGCAGATAAGCGGCATACCATTCCGCATCGACCTGTGAGACGCACGGCACGCCCAAACAGATATGGGTCTGTTCCAGCTCACGTGGGTGAGGATACACACCCGGGCAGGCAACAGGCGGGGCCGTCTCGGTCGGCTCCGCTTTCCCTTTGAGGGTAGACAACACCGTCCCCACCTGCTCGACCAGCTCTTCGTGTTTTGCTCCCCCCGCCATGGCCACGAAGATCCGATCCGGTCGATAGCGCCGCTCCAAGTAGCGCAAGAAGTCGGCGCGCTGGAACCGCGACACCGAGGCAGGAGTGCCAGAAATGGGCCGACTCAGCGGATGGCCACGCCAGAAATCGAGATGGAACAGGTCGTGAATGAGCTCGTCAGGGGTATCTTCGACCTGGGCCATCTCTTGATAAATGACAGACCGTTCCCGTTCGATCTCCTCCGCGGCAAACCGAGAATGCAGAAAGACGTCGGTCAGCAGATCCAACGCCAGCGGCAGATGCTCAGCCAACACCCGCGCGTAATAACAGGTGTATTCTTTTCCGGTGAACGCATCGAGCACACCGCCAATGGCATCGATCTCTTCGGCGATGTCGGCGGCGGTGCGCCGTTCTGTCCCCTTGAAAAAGAGATGTTCTAGAAAGTGGGAAATGCCATGTTCCAGCGGGCCTTCATCGCGCGAGCCATTCTCGACCCAAATCCCGACGGTCACCGAAGGCATGCCTGGCACTTCTTCGGACAACAGGCGGAGGCCGTTGTCCAGGACCGTGCGCTTGACCATTTAGTTTTCTCCACGTGCGCCCTGGCTCTCGAGGGCCTCACGCTGGCTCAGGCGGATTTTGCCTTGGCGATCGATTTCCAGTACCTTGACGAGAATTTCGTCCCCTTCTTTCAGGACATCGCTCACACGCCGTACCCGCCCAGGTCCGAGTTGAGAGATGTGCACCAAGCCGTCGGTGCCAGGCAGAATCTCGACGAACGCGCCAAAGTCGACGATCTTGCGCACCACCCCTTTGTAAATCTTTCCGATCTCTGCCTCAGCCGTAACCCGATTGATACGGGCCACTGCTTTGTTCATCGACTCCTCATCCTGCGCAGCCACATAGACCGTTCCATCGTCCTCGACATCGATCTTCACCCCAGTCTCTTCGATGATCGAGCGAATCATTTTTCCCCCTGGCCCGATCAACTCGCGGATCTTCTCCGGTTTGACCTTCAAGGTGAGGATCCGCGGTGCATTCTGCGCCACCTCTGGCCGAGGGGCTTCCAGCGCTTTGGCCATTTGCGCCAGGATATGCAACCGCCCCTCCCGAGCTTGGTACAGTGCCCGCCGCATGATGTCGCGCGTCACTCCAGTGATCTTAATATCCATCTGCAGCGCGGTGATCCCCTGGGCGGTCCCAGCGACCTTGAAATCCATATCGCCGAGGTGATCTTCGTCACCCACGATGTCGCTGAGGATGCGAATCTCCTCGCCCTCCTTGATCAGTCCCATGGCAATCCCTGCTACCGGTGCTTTAATCGGCACGCCAGCGTCCATCAGGGACAACGTGCCTCCGCAGACGGTCGCCATCGAAGAGGAACCGTTGGACTCCAGGATTTCCGACACGGTGCGAATGGTATAGGGGAACTCCTCCTCAGAGGGTAACACTGCTTGCAAGGCGCGCTCGGCTAACGCGCCATGGCCGATCTCGCGCCGTCCAGGGCCACGCAACGCGCGCACTTCCCCCACGCTAAAAGGGGGGAAGTTATAGTGCAGCATAAATTTCTTGTACTGCTCGCCGATCAGAGCATCGACTTTTTGCTCATCCGACGCCGTCCCCAGAGTCGTCACAACCAGTGCCTGGGTCTCCCCGCGGGTAAAGAGGGCAGAGCCATGCGTACGCGGCAACACACTCACCTCGCAGGAGATCGGTCGAATATCAGCGAGGCCGCGGCCATCGACGCGGCGGTTCTCTTGCACCACCATCGCACGCAGCGTTGCAGCGGTGAGATCTTCAAAGGCCTTCTCCACCTCTTTTTCCCGCCCTGCATATTCCTCTGCCAGCTCAGCTTGTACTTGGTGTTTGAGGGCAGCCACCGCCGCTGCCCTCTCATGCTTGGTGACCACCGTCAGCGCAGCGCGGAGTCTGTCTCCAACCAGAGCCTTTACTCTCTCGAGTACAGCGACATCGAACGATGCAACTGGCAGAGGTCGCTTGGGTTTGCCCGTGACGCGCCGGATCTCGTCCTGCATATCGAGCACCGGCTTGACCGCTTCTTGGGCGAGGAACAATGCTTCGAGCATGTCTTCCTCGGGTACGACTCGCCCTCCCCCCTCCACCATGACGATGGCGTCACGACCGGCGGCCACAAAAAGATTGATATCGCTCTTCTCCAACTGGCTCTGCAGAGGATTGACCACCAACGATCCACGCAGGCGACCGATACGCACCCCGGCAATAGGACCGCGAAAGGGAATATCGGACACCTCGAGCGCTGCCGAGGCTCCGATCAAGGCAACGGTATCCGGATCATTCTCCCGATCGATCGACAACACCGAGGCGATGACCTGCGTCTCGTTGGCAAACTCATCTGGAAAGAGCGGACGTAAGGCACGATCGACGAGACGGGAAACCAAAATTTCCCGCTCGGACGGACGTCCTTCGCGTTTAAAAAACCCTCCGGGGATCTTGCCGGCAGCGAAGGTGCGTTCCTGATAATCGACCGTGAGGGGGAAAAAGTCCGCCCCCTCTCGCGGAGTATTTGCTGCTACTACCGTGACCAGCACCACGGTGTCCCCATAGGAGACGACCGCTGCGCCACTCGCCTGTTTGGCGAGACGCCCACTCTCTATAGAGAGAGGGCGCCCGTAAAATTCCATCTCGATTTTTTTGTACATAGACTCTCTAGACGTTTCTGGACTCGACCGGACCTCCACACGGAGGTGCCACGGGTCGTGACCCCTAGCGACGGAGTCCCAGGCGGTCGATCAGAGTCCGGTACCGCTGATGATCAACGCTCCGGAGATAATTGAGGAGCCGACGTCTCCGCCCCACCATTTTCAGCAGACCACGACGAGAAGTATGATCCTTCGCATGAGTCTTAAAGTGGGCGGTAAGACGTTCGATCCGCTTCGTGAGCAGTGCAATCTGCACTTCAGGTGATCCGGTATCGCGTTGATGCAGACGAAATTGTTGGATCACCTCGCTTTTCTGCTCTGCCTCCTGCATATTCCGTTTTCTCCTGACCTCTGTGTCTCGTGTGGACTTTTAACACAACGTTTTTTCACTGTAAAGTTTCTAACACACGCACCAACTGCCACTTGCCGTCTTGTTGGGCTGCCAGTGCGATGACGGTTCCATCCGGAGCCAGCAACCGCACTACCTCGTGTGGGTGTCGTGCGGCTGGGAGTGTTCGGAGGACCTCTTGCTGCCCGTGACGGAGGCGTGCAGCGGCAGCCTCAGAGAGCGAAAACGCGCGGTAGTGACTCAACGCCTGCGCCACAGACAGCAAGGGGAATGTCCCGCGTTGGAGGGACTCGCCGAGTAGCGCAAAGGGGATAGCGTCATCGACGGTAAACGG
Source organism: Candidatus Binatia bacterium (assembly GCA_025057295.1). GTDB lineage: Bacteria > Desulfobacterota > Binatia > Bin18 > Bin18 > JANWXO01. Next base: position 5,053 of record JANWXO010000219.1, read on the forward strand.
TCCTACCGCCGTGCGCCGCAAGGTCGCCAGGTGGGCACCACAGCCCAACATCCGCCCAATATCAGCGGCAAGCGAACGGACATAGGTTCCCTTCGAGCAAGAGAGAAAAAACGCGAGGGTATCAGGCCCTACTGGTGTCAAGGTGAGTTCTTCGATCACTATTTGACGCGGCGCGCGCTCGACCTCGATGCCGCGACGGGCCAGCTTGTAAAGGGGGACTCCGCGGTGCTTGAGGGCGGAGTACATCGGCGGGGTTTGCCAGCAGGTGCCACGGAACTGACGCTCGAGCCCTCTCAGCACCTCCTGCCCATATGCAGGCACGGGAGCTTGCCTGAGGATCCTGCCGGTGGCATCGAGGGTATCCGTTTCGATCCCCAAGCGGATCGTGCCGCAATATTGCTTGCGTTCGACAAGGAGAAATTGCGCGATTTTCGTGGCCTCACCAAGGCAGAGCGGTAACAAGC
>JANWXO010000021.1 GCA_025057295.1 Candidatus Binatia bacterium
GAAAAAGAGCTTTTGCCTGCTCTCTCCGAGGCCGACCCCGCTCACCCCTCCAGCCCCAAAGGCGAGGAGCGACTGATTGAGCTGATAACCCGTCCCCTGCCGGTGAGCTGCCGGATCGAGAAATGACACCAAACGCTCCAAGCGGTAATCGGCAGCGAAGATGGCACATGTCAGCAACAGGAGGCCGCTCCCGGTGAGCAAGAGGAGGTGGCGTACCTGCGCCCCAGCAACGAAAAACATGGCAAGCAACAAGAGGGCAATCAGCACCGCCCCTCCCAGGTCGGGCTCCACCGCTATCAGAGCGACAACGCAGCCAACCACCAAGAGGGGAGGCACCAGCCCGCGGGCAAAATCTGCTATTCGCTGGACTCTCTTCGCCAGCGCGTGAGCGAGATAGAGGGCAACGGCTATTTTGGCCAACTCCGACGGCTGAAAATTCAGCTGGCCGAAAGTGATCCAGCGTCGCACGCTGCCATGGGCCACGCCGGGGAGAAGGACGAGGAACAGACCGCATAGCGCGAGCAAAAGCACCGGATAGGTGAGCAGGCGATAGACCGTGCTCGGGACGAACGCGGCGATCAGCAAGCCGATACTCCCTAGCGCGACAGCGACCTGGTGCTTCCAGACAAAGCGGTACGGATTGTCGAAGCGCTCAAAGGCGTAGAAATAGGTGGTATTGAAGACCATGACTTCGCCGATGAGGATGAGCAGGCACACCGCCAGCAGCAACCACGGATCACACGGACCGCGTCTGAGCTCCCCATCCTCCCGTGCTGGTGACACAGCAGTTCCGTTCCCGCGAGCCGGGGTGGTATAGGCCCAGCCAAAGCAGGATGGAGCCCCGGTTGGAACCCACATGTGGGCTTCCCGCTTTTGCCAGGGCCACCAGCGGCGTTGTTGGCACTCCCTCGTCACAACCCCTCGACACACATACGAAAGACCTGCCCCCGATGCGCGTAGTCGCGGAATTGATCAAAACTCGCACAGGCAGGCGCAAGCAAGACAGTATCTCCCTCTTCGGCAATCACAGCGGCCTGCCGCACCGCCTCCGGCAGGGTGTCGACAAGCACTGCCTCCGTCTCGCGCGCGAGTGCGGCCCGGATCGTTTCTTTCGCCTGTCCGAACAGGATGAGGGTTTTGACCCGTTCCCGTACCAGCGGCCGCAGTGGCTCGTAGTCTCCCCCTTTATCTACTCCGCCAGCGAGCAGAATCACCCGTCCCGGAAAGCTCGCGAGAGACTGCACCACCGCCCCCACGTTTGTCGCCTTGGAGTCATCGAAGTAACTCACGCCCCGCTTGCACGCCACGAATTGCAAGCGATGAGGCAGGCCCGCAAAGGTCGGAAGGACCGCTGCGATCACTTCCTGTGGCACTCCCCACACAGTGGCCGCACTGACCGCCGCCATAATGTTCTCGTAGTTGTGCCGGCCGCGCAGCCGAATATCGCTGAGTGTATAGTGGGACTCTCTGCCACCGTATCGAACCTTGAGCACGCAGCCGTCTATCCATGCTCCTTCCTGCACCGCTGTCCAGCCAAAGGAAAATATTCGTCCCGGAAGCCCCTGACAAAACTGCTGCACTGCCGAGTCGTCACGATTGATCACCGCCCAGTCCGAAGGCTCCTGCTGAGTAAAGAGCGCCCGTTTCGCAGCTCCATACACGGCAAAGCTCCCGTGTCGATCGAGATGATCCTCGGTCAGGTTCAGCCAGACACCCACGCGAGGCCGCAGGCGCTCGACCCACTCCAATTGAAAGCTGGACACTTCGGCAACTGCCGCTGCATATTCCTCCATAGCGGCTTCAATGAGGGGAATCCCAAGATTCCCACCGACGAAGATCCGTTGCCCTGTCTGGCGCAGGATGGCACCCAGAAGAGTAGTGGTCGTGCTCTTCCCGTTTGTCCCGGTGACGGCAAGCAACGGGCAACGGAGGAAGTGGTACGCCAGTTCAATTTCACTGCAGACAGGGATGCCCTGGTGTACCGCCGCCAGAAGCAGAGGGGCATGGCGAGGCACTCCAGGGCTGGGCACGACCAAGTCGACCCCGGCGAGGCAGGCGGGATCCTCGCTGCCCAAGAACAGCTCCAGGGGAAGGCCAGCAAGACTTGCCAGCTCCGTCGCCAGCATGGCCGGTTCCTGGCGGTCGGTGACACGCACCCGGCCACCTGCCCGAGCCACAAAGCGGGCCACACTCACCCCTGTCCGTTTCAGCCCGATAATGAGTACGGTCTTGCCCTGCAGCTCCATGAGCTTGCTACCTCAACTTGAGGGTGCTTAAGGCTCCCAGCGCGCAAATGATCGACACGATCCAGAAACGCACAATAATCAAGGGCTCGGGCCAGCCAAGCAACTCGAAGTGGTGATGGAGCGGGGCCATCCGGAAAATCCGCTTGCGCCTCAGCTTATAGGAAGCGACCTGGAAGATGACCGAAGCGGCCTCAGCAACGAAGACTCCACCGGCGAGCACTAACACGATCTCCTGCTTGCTCATGAGTGCCACGATGCCTAAGGCTGCCCCCAGGGAGAGCGAGCCGATATCTCCCATAAACATCTGCGCCGGATAGGCGTTGAACCACAGGAACCCTAGCCCAGCCGCAGCCAAGGCCCCACAGAACACGGCCAGTTCTCCCGTGCCTGCCACGTAATTGACCTGGAGATACTCGGCGATTTTGGCGTGGCCGCTGACATAGGTGAAGATCAGGTAGGTGACGCCAGTAATCATGACTGGCCCGATCGCCAGGCCGTCTAGACCATCGGTGAGGTTGACGGCATTCGAGGTCCCGACTATCACCAAGACGGCGAAGGGAATGTACCACCATCCTAAGTCGGGTCGTAAGTCTTTGAAAAAGGGAATCGTGATAGTGGTATCAAAACCAGGGATGGCCGCGAGCAAAAAGGCCGTCACGGTTGCGACGGCACACTGGGCACCGAGTTTCTGCTTGCCTGTCAGTCCGCCAGCATTGCGGCGGCTCAACTTGCGATAGTCATCGACAAAACCGATCAACCCAAAACTGATAGTTACCCCTACCGCTAACCAGATATACGGGTTCGTCAGATCGGCCAACAACAGGGTCGCAAAGGTCAAAGAAAACAGGATCAATACTCCCCCCATGGTTGGCGTCCCGGCTTTACTGAGATGGGTCGCCGGGCCATCTGGACGGATCTGCTGACCAATCTGTAGGGAGGTCAAACGCGCGATGAGCCAGGGACCAAGGACGAAGGAAATACTGAGCGCCATGATGGCAGCCAGAAGGGTGCGGAACGTGATGTAGCGGAACACGTTGAAAGCAGAGTAGGTCGTGTGCAGCGGGTACAAAAGGGCGTAGAGCATTTACGCTGTCTCTCCGAGCAACACAGAAGCCGCTCTTGCTAGCGTGGTCATCGCTGTTCCTCACTGTATCGTTGTTTCAGGTATGCACGAACCTCTTCACGATCATCAAAATGATATTTCGTCGTGCCGATGATTTGGTAGTCTTCATGCCCTTTCCCGGCAACAACCACTGTATCACCAGGCTGCGCCCCAGCCAGTGCAGCACGGATCGCCTCACGCCGGTCCTGCAATACCACGTAGCCGCGTCGCAGCGAGGCAATGGCCTCTGGATCCGCCACCTTCTCCAGCCCTGTGTGCATGAGACCCGGTTCTACCTCAGCCAGGATCTGCCAGGGATCCTCAGTACGCGGGTTATCGGAGGTCAGCAGTGCAATGTCGCTGAGACGACCAACCACCTCTCCCATGAGCGGACGCTTCCCTCGGTCCCGGTCTCCCCCACAGCCAAATACCGTTATGAGCCGCCCGACAGTAAACCGACGTACAGCAAGGAGGGTCTTCTCTAGCGCGTCCGGCTTGTGGGCGTAGTCCACCAACACCGTGAACGGTTGCCCAACCTCGATCTTCTCCAGACGGCCCGGAACAAGCGTACAGCGGGCGATCCCGGCGGCAACACGCTCGGTGGGAATCCCTAGCGCAAAGGCGGCCGCTGCTGCCGCCAGGATGTTATAGAGGTGGGGCTCCCCGATCAGGGTTGAAGAAAAGGGCACCTCTTCATTCCCGCAGCGCAGCACTCCTCGCAGTCCGCGCGCATCTGCCTCTACCGCACGGGCTGATACCGTCACCCCGGACTGCAAGCCGTAAGTGAGCACACGCGCCGATAGTGGCTGGCTCAGGAGCCGACGCCCCCACGGGTCGTCTGCGTTGATGACGGCGAAACGGTCAGCTTTCTCTGAGTCCGCTAACGCCTGGAGGAAGAGGCGGGACTTGGCCGCAAAGTAGTCCTCCAGATCGGAGTGAAAATCTAAATGGTCACGACCGAGGTTGGTAAAAACCGCTCCATCCCAAGCACACCCCCGTACCCGCTCTTGTACAAGGGCGTGGGAGGAGACTTCCATCGCGACATGCTTGACCCCGGCAGCAACCATCTCGGCGAGCAAGGCCTGCAGCTCGACAGCCTCGGGCGTCGTAAAGGGCGCAGGGAAGACCTGATCCCCATAGCGGTAGTTCACCGTGCCAATCACCCCTGGCATCCATCCCATCGTTTGCCAGATAGCTTCAAGCAGATAGGTCGTTGTCGTCTTTCCGCTCGTGCCGGTCACTCCAACCAGTGTGACACTGGTACTCGGTCGTCCGTAAAAGCGATCCGCTACAAGCCCAAGCAGCACCCGCGGTGCGGCTGTCGTGATCGTCGTGACCCGGGCGGCGACCGGTGTCGCTGGCGGCACCACGACTGCACACGCCCCCCGCGCAATCGCTTGACTGATAAACTGCGCTCCGTGCACTTTGCTCCCGGGGAGAGCAAAAAATAACGCGCCCGGCTGCACGCAGCGCGAGTCATAGGCGAGCTGGGAGATCGGCAAATCGACAGTCCCCTCGACGTGCAGCGGGACAGAGGGAGGGAGCAGGTCGCGTAACATCATGGTCGTCCCTCACCGGTGAAGGAAAGAGTAAGAACATAAACGGGTTGTCCGGTCTCCTGGTCGTGTTGCTTCGCCTGGTGCACCACATACCCGCTGCCGCTGGTGCGCACTCGTAGCCTCTCACGCTGGGCGAGGGCCCTTGCTGCACGCAGGCTCAAGCCGATGAAGTTGGGCTCTTCACCGTCCGCAGCAGGGACCGACGAACTCACTGCGCTGGTACTGGCAACCGGGCGCAGCGAGGGTACGAGCGGGAGGGCAGTTGGTTCCTGCAGTTGTTCAGCGAGGGGTGGCCGGGTCGCAATCCCCAGGTGCACGAGCGCCTGCCGGGCAATGGCGTGAAAGACAGGGGCGGCAATCTCCCCTCCATACACTCCAGTCTGCGGCTCGTCTATGGCCACGAGAATGACGAGGCGCGGCTGGTCGGCCGGGAGGATCCCGACAAAGGAAGCGATGCGCCCGCGCGCCGAGTACCCCCCCTGCGGGTTAACCTTTTGTGAAGTCCCAGTCTTTCCAGCAACTCGCACCCCTTCGATGCGCGCCCTCCAGCCGGTCCCGCCTTTTTCGACGACCTTTTCCAACAAGCCGACGACCTGGCGTGCCGTATCAGTCCGTACCGCCTGCCAGAGCCGTTCCGGGCTATTTGCCTTCACCACACGGCCCTCGGCGTCGAACACCTCGTGCACGATATAGGGCCGCATCAGCACCCCGTCATTCGCTAAGGCAGCGTAGGCACAAGCAAGCTGGAGAGGGGTGACGGCGATCCCTTGGCCAAAACTTATCGTCACCAAATTGATACGCGACCATGCATGGGGCGGGGAAAGGAGCCCAGGGATTTCGCCCGGCAAATCAATCGCCGTTATGCGCCCAAAGCCGAAAGCGCGCAAGTAGGCATAATAGGCCTCAGTGCCGAGCCGCTCGCCAACTTTTGCCACGCCAATATTGCTCGATTTCTGCAGGACCTCGGTAAAGGTGAGCCAGCCGTAGCCATGATGGTCGTTGATGGTATGCCGCCCGACCCGATAGCTGCCAAGCTCGCAGAAGATCCGTTCCTCGGGGCGCACGACCTGCGCGTCGAGCGCTGCAGCCGCGAGGATCCCCTTCAGCGTCGATCCCGGTTCATAACAATCACTCACCGCACGGTTGCGCCGCGCCTCGGCGGGCGCACGAGCAGGAAAGTTGGGATCGAACGTAGGCACTTGGGCAAGGGCCAGTACCGCAAAGGTGCGCGGATCCAGGATGATGACCGTCCCAGCCGCCGCCCGGGTCTGCTGCACTGCACGCGCGAGCTCGCGCTCGGCGAGATACTGCAATCCCGCGTCCACGGTCAACCGCACGTTGAGGGCCCGTGGGGACGTCTCGCCTCCCCGCGTCAAGATCGTCCGGCCAAAGGCGTCCCGCTCCCCGATGATCTCCGCCGGCTCCCCGCGCAGGTCGCGATCGTATGCCCGCTCCACTCCCTCGAGCCCTTGGGCGTCAATATTGGTAAAGCCGAGGACAGGAGCCGCCAGGGTTCCTTGGGGATAGAAACGCCGCTGGGTTTCCATGCTATCAATGCCAGGAATGCCCAGGGCGCGCACCTGCGCTGCCTCCTGCACGGTAGCCTGGCGTTTCAGCCACACAAAGGGGGCAGAAGAAGCGAGAGAGCGATGCACCGCCTGGGGAGAAATATTGAGGGTCGCTGCGAGGATCGACGCGCGCTGGATCAGGTCAGACGGGGCTTTTCTGGGCCGAAGGTACACGGCCTCTGCCGGAATGCTCAATGCCAAGGGTTCGCCAGAACGATCGACAATCGCCCCGCGACGAGGCACCAGGGTCAGCCGCTGCTGATGTTGGCTCTCCGCCTGACGAGCCAGCTCGTCTCCCTGGACGACAACCAGGTACAAGAGGCGGAGCAATACGAGCAGCAACCCACACCCAACCACCCCACCAGCGCCCAGCAGACGCTTCTCCATACTGCTCTCCCCGTCACGGTACACGTACGACTTGCTCAGGACGCGGCGCTCCCAGCTTTAGTCGTTGGGCAGCGAGTTCTGCCAAACGGGCCGGAGCAGTCAACGCTCGCCACTGGACCTCAAGGGCCTGTTTCTCCCCTTCGAGGGCCAAAACGAGCTGCCGGGTGTTTGACAATGCATACCCGACCGCAACGACCTGGAGCCGAATCCAGACCTGCGCCAGCGCCAGTGTCAGCCCCATGAGCGCCAGCGCGACATACCGCCCCCAGCGATGCGCCCCTGGCATTTATCGCTCCCTCCCCACAGCACACCGCTCCACTGCCCGCAGGCGCGCGCTACGCGCCCGCGGATTGACCCTCACTTCCTGTGCAGACGGCGTGACCGGTTTGTCCGTCAGCACCCGCACCTGCGGAGACCAGCCGCAGCGACACACCGGCACCTGAGGCGGGCACAGGCAAGAAGCCGCCCACCGGCGAAACGCCTCTTTGACCAACCGATCTTCCAGCGAATGATAGGCGATAACGACCATCCGCCCGTGCGGACGCAAGAGACGGTAGCCATCCCGCAAAAAGGCCGCGAGGTAGTCGAGCTCATGATTCACAGCAATCCGCAGTGCCTGAAACACACGCGTGGCGGGATGGATGCGGGAGTGCGGCGTAGGCTTTTTCACCTGGGCAATCACTTCGACCAGAGCTGTGGTGGTCGTCAGGGGTGCTTGCGAGCGCGCACGAACAAGCGCCCGTGCAAGCGCCCCCGCTGCCGGTTCCTCTCCGAAGTCACGCAAGATCCTTCTCAGCTCGGCCTCACTGGCATGGTTCACGATATCGGCTGCACGCACCGCCTGTCGCCGGTCCGCGCGCATGTCCAACGGCCCGGGACGCGAGAAGCTAAACCCGCGCTCCCCAGCCTCAAGTTGTAAAGAAGAGAGACCGAGATCGAGGAGCACGGCATCAAAGCCTGCATAGCCGAGCTGATCCATCACCTCGAGCGCGCGGTGAAAGCTTTCTTGCAGGAGACGATAGTGCCCTGCGTACGGGGCGAGGCGTGCCGCGGCCGCAGCCAGGGCTTCGTCATCCCGATCGAACCCGAGCAGATACCCACCTGGAAGACTAGCGGCAAGGAGCAGTGCGGCATGCCCGCCACCACCGACAGTGCCGTCAAAGAGCATCGCCCCAGGCCGAGGACAGAGATAGGCGAGGACCTCCTCTCCCATCACAGGGATATGGCACTGGCCTGAGGCTGGAAGGAAAGCAGAAGGTGCGGTTTGGGTGAGCTGTTGGCTAGTCAATTGCACGTGCGTCGTGTATAGTGTCAAATGTTTAAGCTGCTAAATAAACTTGGATTTTGCACCAGATCCCGTTCGGATTCCGCGTTGAGCTTTTTCCACGTCTCTTTATCCCAGATGCGAAACTTTTTTCGCGCGCCGGTGAACATCACATCCTTGACTAACCCCGCATACTCGCGCAGCAACGGTGGCAGCAGGATGCGGCCTTGTTTATCGAGCGTACAGTCCTCCGCACTTGAGAGGTAAAAATGCTCCAGTTTGAGAAAGTTTTCATCAAAACGAGGTTTTGCTGCCAGCTCTTCCTCGAAACGATCCCATTCCGACTGCGGGTAGACATCAAGGCAGCGGAAGGAATTGAGAATGAATTTGGTGACGACTAACCGATCTTCTTGCATGCCGAGCAAAACTTCGCGAAATTTAGAGGGAATATTGACCCTCCCTTTTTCATCTATCGTATGTTCAAAGCTGCCACGAAACATGGGGGGTTACGTTCCCCACTTTGCCCCACTTTGCCCCACGACTATAGTACTGTGTTTTTTTGCTGTCAAGGGAAAAGTGCAAAGAGAGGATCAGGTTAGTACGACAAGCACTGTCATTGACTGACCCAGGACGTCCCGATACACCATTTTTCCTGGCGTTCCGCGTCGGTCAGCCGCTGCACCCAGAGCGTCAAGGTCTCTCGCATGCAGTGACAGGGAGTAAAGCATGTTAAAACGCTACCTCTTAACTCCGGGTCCGACTCCAGTGCCGCCGCAAGTTGCTCTGCGGATGGCCCACCCTCTGGTCCATCACCGCACCCCAGAGTTCGAGCAGCTTTTTGCGGAAGTCCAGGAAGGACTCCAGTGGCTGTTGCAAACAGCAAACGACGTCTTAATTCTCGCCTCCTCTGGGACTGGGGCGATGGAAGCGGCAGTCGCCAACACCTGCGCTCCTGGAGACACGGCAATTGTGGTGAACGGAGGCAAATTTGGCGAACGCTGGCTGAAAATTTGTCACGCCCTCGGAGTACGCACCGTCCCGATCGAGGTCGAATGGGGCCAAGCGGTTACTCCCACGGCCGTCGAGCAGGCCTTGCGCGCTCATCCACACGCCCGTGCCGTGCTGATGCAGGCGAGCGAAACGTCGACCACAGTCCTCCATCCGGTAGAACCCATTGCTGCCGTGACACGCCACAGCGACACTCTCCTGATCGTGGACGGCATTACCGCGGTAGGAGCGACCGATATGCCTATGGATCGCTGGGGGATCGATATTCTGCTGACCGGCTCTCAGAAGGCCCTCATGCTTCCTCCTGGCCTGGCTTTTATCGCCCTCAGTGCAAAAGCGTGGCGCTGTGCCGAACACGCGCGAGTTCCACGATTCTACTTTGACCTGCGCCGCGAACGCAAAGAGCAACAAAGGCATACCACCGCGTACACCCCAGCCATTTCGCTGATTTACGGCTTGCACGAAGTGCTCCGCCTCCTGCGTGAGGAAGGACATGCGCATATCTTTGCCCGCCATGCGCGTCTGGCAGCAGCCACGCGCGCGGCGGTGCAAGCCTTAGGACTCCAGCTGCTCGCGCCTACAGCGCCGAGCCCAGCAGCGACTGGTGTATGGCTCCCTGCCACGATCAACGGGTCGCAACTCCTGACCTACATGCGCGATCGTATGGGAGTCGATATTGCCGGGGGACAGGATCATCTCAAAGGGAAAATTTTGCGCATCTCCCACATCGGCTATGTCGGCCCCTTTGATGTCATTACCGCCATTAGCACGCTCGAAATGGCGCTCGCCCGTTTTGGCTACCCCGTCGAGCTCGGTCGCGGGGTACGGGCGGCAGAAGAGGTGCTGTTGGAAGGATGGCCAACACCGAGACAACCCAGCTGAGACAACCCAGATGACGTATAAAGTGTTAGTGACCGACCCCCTTGCTCCTCAGGGGCTAGAGCGCTTACGCGCCTATCCCGACCTCGTCGTGGATACCTTCTTGGGCTTGACCAGTGCAGAGCTGACCCGTGTCATCCCTCCCTATCACGGACTGATTGTCCGCAGCGGTACACGGGTGACCAAAGCAGTGATCGAGGCGGCGACCAACCTGCGCGTGATCGGTCGCGCCGGGATTGGAGTCGATAATATCGATGTGGAGGCGGCCACGAAACAGGGAATCGTGGTCATGAATACCCCTGGGGGAAACAATGTCACGACCGCCGAGCACGCGCGTTCCCTGCTGCTAGCCCTGGCCCGCAATATCCCCCAGGCCAATGCCGCCTTAAAAAGCGGCCGCTGGGAACGCGAAAAATTCACTGGAAGTGAGATTTGCAATAAAACTCTAGGGGTGATCGGTTTGGGCAACATCGGCTCCATTGTGGCGGAGCGCGCTCTCGGTCTGAAGATGCGCGTCATCGCCTATGACCCCTTTGTCACCCCCGAGCACGCAGCCAAGCTGCGCGTCGAATTAGTCGGCTTGGACGAGCTCTACGCGCGCGCGGATTTTATCACTGTCCACACCCCTCTCACCAAAGAGACCCGTGGGCTGATTGGCGCCGCGGCATTCGCCAAGATGAAGAAAGGGGTGCGCCTCATCAACTGTGCACGCGGCGGGATTGTGGACGAAGCAGCTCTCGCCCAGGCGATCCGCGACGGCATCGTTGCCGGGGCTGCTCTCGACGTCTTCGCCGAAGAGCCGCCCCCACCTGACCATCCCCTCTTGCAACTCGAGCAGGTGATCTGCACCCCGCACCTGGGAGCAGCAACCGACGAAGCGCAGATTAACGTCGCCGTTACGATCGCCGATCAGGTCGGCCATTTTCTCACTCATGGAGTCATCCAAAACGCGGTCAATTTCCCCTCTCTCACCCCTAAGCTGCTGGCGATCCTGCACCCCTACCTGGTGCTCGGGGAAAAGCTCGGCAGCTTCCTGGCGCAGATTCTCACCGGCGCCCTCTTGGAGGTACAGGTCGAATACAGCGGCGAAGTGGTGGAGTATGACGTTACCCCGGTCACTGCTGCCGTACTCCGTGGACTCCTCAGCCCGGTCTTGGAAACCCCTGTCAACTACGTCAACGCCCCCCTCATCGCGCGCGAGCGCGGCATCCGCGTCGTGGAGTCGCGCAGCAGTCGTCCGAGCGATTTTCTCAATTCTGTCACCGTGCGCGTGGCCACCGAAGCAGAGAGCTACACCGTAGAAGGCGCGGTCTTCAGCAATAACGCCGTACGGCTCGTACGGGTGAACGATTTTTACCTGGAAGCCGTGCTCGACGGGTACATCCTCATGCTCTACAACCGAGACGTCCCTGGCGTGGTCGGCGCTGTAGGTACCTTGCTGGGCCAGCGTGGCATCAACATCGCCAGTCTAGAACTCGGACGCGAGCGGGTCGGTGGCATGGCGATCTCACTCTTCCATGTCGACGGTCAGGTTCCGCCCGACGTCCTCGCCGAATTGCGGATGCTCGAGCCGATCATCTCGGCACAGCAAATCCGACTCTCGTAGAGAGCGAGACAGGAATGAGCACACTCGTTGTCATTGGCGTGCAGTGGGGAGACGAAGGTAAAGGTAAGGTCGTTGATCTGCTCGCCCGCGAGGCCGATATCATCGTTCGCTTCCAAGGCGGCAACAACGCCGGACACACCCTTGTCGTCGACGGACAGAAGACGGTCGTGCGGCTGATTCCCTCGGGGGTCTTACACGCTGGGAAAGTCTGTGTCATCGGCAACGGTGTCGTGGTCGACCCGCAGGTGCTGGTGGAAGAGATTGACACGCTGCAGCAACAAGGCTGTCTCACCGATCCGGCCCTGCTCAAGATCAGCGAGACCGCACACCTCATCATGCCCTATCACAAAGCCATCGACCTGGCACGCGAGCGCTTGCGCGGGGAGGGCCGCATCGGCACCACCGGACGCGGCATTGGGCCGACCTACGAAGATAAGATGGCCCGCGTCGGCATCCGTTTCGTCGACCTCTTGGACGAAAAGATCTTCAGCGAAAAGCTCGCGCACAACCTGCAGGAGAAAAATATTTACCTCGGCGCCATTCTGCAAGAACAAGCGCTCGACTATCGACAGATTTTCGACCGTTACTGCCACCTGCGCACCCGTCTCGCTCCCTACATCACTAACACCTCGCGGTACTTACACCAGGAGATCAGCCGCGGCCGCAAGGTGCTCTTCGAGGGAGCGCAAGGGACCATGCTGGACGTCGATCACGGGACCTACCCCTATGTCACCTCCTCCAATACCGTGGCAGGGGCGGTGTGCGCCGGAGCGGGAATCGCGCCACGGCACATCCACAACGTGATCGGCATCTCCAAAGCGTATACGACCCGCGTCGGCAGTGGTCCGTTTCCCACGGAATTGTTCGGCCCCGAGGGAGAAAAGCTCCGCCGTGACGGCGGCGAATTCGGCACCGTGACTGGCCGGCCTCGCCGCTGCGGCTGGTTTGATGCGGTTGTGGTTCGCACGGCCGCGCGACTCAACGGCCTTACCAGTCTCGCTCTCACCAAAATTGACGTGCTCAGCGGGCTGCCAACGCTCCGTATCTGCACGGGCTACCAATACCGCGGGCAACACTACGACGAGGTGCCGGCCAGCACGACGGTATTGGAAAACCTCACCCCGTTGTACGAGGATTTGCCCGGGTGGGACGAGCCCCTCACGGGCATCCGCAGCCTCGACGCCCTGCCAGGAAACGCCCGTCGCTACGTGGAGCGTATCGAGGAACTCGTCGGGGTGCCGGTCAAGATGATCTCTGTCGGTGCGGGACGTGAGGAGACCATCCTCATTCGTCCCTCGTTCTTCTAAGCCCGGCTGCCGAGTCACCTCTTAGGCATCCACCGCCTCGCCGAACAGCGGAAGTCCGTCGAGGTGGTTGGTATCGTTGACCGAATGGATGACCGCTTCTCCCGTTGCCGAGAAGGTTACTTCACTCAAACCGGTGTTGCCGATCTTATCGATCTGACGAAATTGGCTGACATCCAAGCCGCGGCAATGGAGCAGCAAGGCACGGACCGCTCCCCCGTGCGTCACGACCACCACTTGCTCGCCAGCGTGTCTCTCGATGAGGCGTTCGACACACCGCAGCAGACGCCCCTGAAACTGCGCAAAGGTTTCGCCACCGCCGCGCGGCAGATCCTCCCCGGCACGGAGGCGCTCCCACTCCGCCGCGTGGCGCGCGATGACCTCGGCGGTGGTCAGTCCGCTCCACGTGCCGATATCCATCTCTCGCCAGCCTACCTCAGGAATCACGGGGACGCCGAGCGCGTCCCGCAGAATCTCTGCCGTTTGCAACGCCCGCTGCAGGTCACTGGCATAGATGACCCGCACCGACCGCCTCTCCGCCCGCAGGCGCTGGGCTAGGCGCCACGCCTGCTCACGCCCGACCTCGCTCAGCGGCACGTCCGCCTGCCCCTGCCAGCGGTTCTCCTGATTCCACACCGTTTCCCCGTGTCGCACGAATAACACACGCACACTCATGTCAGTATCCAAGAGCGCCGCACTCTACCCCTTTGCTCAATCCCATGCCGATCACAGGCTCTGTTAGCACGTCCTGGTCGCGATTGCTACCGTGCGTTGGCCTCTTGTCCCAGATATGCTAGTCGAGAGGCAAAGGAGGGACCTTTATGCGATACGGCGCCTTTTTGCCCCACCTTGGCCCCCTCGCCCGTGGGGACGTCCTGGCTCACCTGCGCACGAGTGCGCAAACCGCCGAAGCACTGGGGTTCGATTCTGTGTGGGTCGGCGACCACATCGTCACCCCGTTCCACATCGCCTCCAAATACCCTTACAGCCCGACCGGAGCTTTCCCGCTGAATCCCCAGGAGCCGGTTCTAGAACCGCTCAGCGTTCTCAGTTTCGTGGCGGGCTGTACCACAACGATCCGTTTAGGCACGGCTGTGCTTGTCCTGCCGCACCGCAACGCCGTCGTTACGGCAAAGACGGTCGCCACACTCGACGTCCTGTCAGGAGGCCGGGTTATCCTCGGCGTGGGAGTGGGGTGGATGGAGGAAGAGTTCAGGGTGCTCAACGCTCCGTTTGCCGAGCGTGGTCCCCTCAGCGATGAGAGTGTAGCAGTGATGAAGGAACTCTGGACCAGTGAGAATCCACGTTTCGCTGGCCGCTACTATCGCTTCTCCGACCTCCGCTGTGAACCGCGCCCGGTGCAGAAACCACATCCGCCGATTTGGGTCGGTGGTCACACCGGTCCCGCCCTGCGACGGGTCGTCGAGTATGGAGACGGCTGGGCAGCAGTCGTCTTCAGCCCCCAGGAGTTTGCGGAACGGTGCGCACGGCTGCACGAGCGGGCGGCCAAAGCCGGACGCCCCCTCTCAAGCATCACCCTCTGCGTTTCCCCGCGCGGGAAAAAACCCGAGGCGATTATCGACGACATCCCTCGCTACCAAGAGCTGGGGGCAACCTACCTCTACCTCGCGTTCTTCAACTTCGCCCGCAGCTACGAAGAGATGATGGCGATGATGGAACGGTTCGCACGCGAGGTGCGGCTGATTTAGGAGGAGACCCCTTATGCGCAAGATCAGTAAAGACCATGTCGTGCGTACATTTGCGGCCACCCATCCGCCAGCTGCACGGGTGCAGCCGGGAGAAGTTTTCGTCATGGAAACGAACGATCGTTTTCGCAACTGGCACGACGGAACGCAGTGGCCGCTGGATGACCTCACCGTAATGACCGGACCAGTCTATATCGAAGGTGCAGCACCAGGGCATAGCCTGGCTGTAGAGATTCTCGACATCCGCCCCACACAAGGATTCGGCTACGTGGTGGCAATCCCCGGTCATGGCATGTTCAAGGAACGGGTAGAGTTTCGCAAGAAGATCGTGCCCATCGTAGGCAATCGCATTCGCTACAGCGAGACGATCTCCTTGCCGTTCTCTCCGATGGTGGGCAAACTCGGGGTCGCTCCAGTCGACGGACCGTTGCCGAGTCACGCGTCAGGCCCGTTCGGCGGGACGCTCACCAACTCGCAGGTTGGCCCGGGGACAACCGTTTACCTGCCGGTGTTCGTGCCGGGCGGTCTGCTGACCATTGAAGATGTGCACGCCTGTATGGGGGACGGAGAAGCGACCGCGTCAGCGGTCGAAATCGCTGCTGAAGTGACGCTGCGCTGTCGGATCACTGAGGAGCTCCGCCTCAGCCGCCCCTTGCTGGTCACACAGGAAGAGGTCCTGACCACTGGCGCAGGCGAGACCGTGGAAGCTGCGGCCACAGTCGCCCTCGACAGCCTGGCGGATCTGCTACGGAAACGGACGGGCCTCGACGACACCGAGATCGCAATGCTTCTCAGCGTTGCCGCCGACGTCCGCATCTCCTACATTGGGGGCATGCCGTACCAGGTGCGCGCAGCGATCGCGCGGGAGATTCTCGGGCTTTAACTGCCTGCGAGCAGCAAAGACAGTGACAAAAAGGCGCTATCGATGAGATTTGATGGTCAATGGGGCGCATGCATGTCTCCGCTGGTCCGCAGGATTCCTTTCCTCCTCCTCTGCAGCGCAGCGTGCTGCTGGGCGATGATCTCTCTCGCGCTGCTCTCCTGTTTCTCCCAACCGCCGCCGAGCAAAACACTGGTAACGATCAGCAATGTGAAAGTCTGGCGCGAGAACGATGACGTGCTCGCCCTCACGTTTGATTACGACCTCGCGCCCGGCGTCACCCTCCCCTTGCCGTACAAAGAGGTACTGGTGTTCCCCCTCGAGCCTCAGGTCAACATCGGTGGGACTCTTGAGCCCTTCGTGCTATCTGTCGGTTCAGTAGCTGTACGCTTGCACCTGCCCGCTGATGCTGGCATCGACTGGGAGGCACTCAACGACCAACAAACCTGCTGTTCGGTCTCGCTGAAAGGGTTGATCGACGACCCCAGCACCCAGCACCCACGCTACGAGCGTATCAGCAACGAGGTACGCATCCCACCCCCACAGCGTTCCGGTTGACAAAGTCGCGCCTGCGCGTTTATGTCCTATTCCAGCAGAGGAGGGCGCCATGTACTATTGTCGTGTGTTGGAAGGCAGAGCGCGGCCGGGCCAGATCGAGGCGGTGATGCAGGTCCTCCAAGACCGCCTCGAGCGTGTCCGCAAGGTGTCCGGGTTCCTCTTCGTGCAAATCCTCCAGGCTGCTGACGATTTTATCGCCGTGAGTTCGTGGCGCACTACCAAGGATCTCCGGGCGTATGCGGAGAGCGAGCTGGCTCAGGACCTTTTGCGCGCGCTTACGCCCCTGTGCATCTCTCCTCCACAGGTGCGGACGTTCGACCTCCGCCTCATGGCAGAGAGCGAGGAAGGGTTTTTCCCCATTGACGAAGGCGGAGAGGGATGAAGGACACGGACAGGTATGACACCACGCTGACACACGAGCGACATCAACCAAAAGGAGGAGCGTATGGCGACCATTATCGATGCCGACGGCCATATCTTGGAACCCCCCAGTGTCTGGCAAGAGTATACCGAACCAGCCTACCGCGACCGGGTGATTCAGATCGTGCGCGACACAGATGGGATCGACAAACTCAAAATCGATGGGGAAATCCGCGGTGATCGCAACATGGCGATTGCCGCTGCCTGCACCCCAGGCGGACTCTCAGACCCCCAGCGGGCACGAACCATGTCGTGGGACGAGATCGTCCCAGGTGGATACGACCCTCATGTCCGAGTGAAAGACATGGACGCAGAAGGGATTGAGGTTGCCTTCTTCTACCCCAGCTTGTGGCTGATCTATGGGGACCTGAACGACCCGCAACTCGCCGCCGCTGCCTGTCGCGCGTATAACAACTGGATCGCCGACTTCTGCAAACCCTATCCTGATCGCTTCTTCGCCGTCGCTCCCCTCCCCCTGCAAGACGTTCAAGAGGCAGTGCGCGAGATGCGCCGTGTGGTCAAAGAACTCGGCATGCGCGCCGTCTTCATCCGCCCGAACCCCTTCAACGGCCGCAGGCTGTGCGACCCGGTCTACGATCCCTTCTGGCGCGAAGCCCAGGAGCTGAATATCCCCGTCGCCATTCACGGCAGCTTCGGCACCAAGATGCAAACGCTCGGACAGGAGCGGTACAAAGATCCCTTTTTCTTTCACATGGTCTGTCACCCCTGGGAGCAACAGGCTGCATGTCTGGACATTATTTGCGGCGGGGTGCTGAGCAAGTTTCCCAAACTGAAGGTGGCCTTCCTCGAATCCGGCGTCGGCTGGATCGGCTACTGGCTCGACCGCATGGACGGTCACTTCGAGAAGATGGGCCACTACGTGCCGTGGTTGCAGCGACGGCCCAGCGAACTGTTCCGGGAACAGTGCTTCATTTCCATGGACCCTGACGAACACACCCTCAAGGTCGTAGTGGAAATGGGCTTGGAAGACTGTGTCATCTGGGGTTCGGACTATCCCCATTTTGACTGTACCTTCCCCGGGGTAGTCGATGAGGTACGCGCCGCCTGTGCCGCGCTGCCGGAACGGGCGCAGCAGAAGATTATCGGGGAGAATGCGAAACGGCTATACAATCTGTGAACACGGACCGGGAGAGAAAACGGTGAATCTCACATACTCCAAAGAGGACGAGGAGTTTCGCAAGGAAGTCCGTTCCTGGCTGAAGAAGAACCTGCCCAAAAAGGACAAAACGCTCAGCGACCTGCCGCCGCACGACCCGGAGCGAGTTAAACGGGCGAAGGAATGGCAGCGCAAGCTCTATGAGGCAGGCTACGTGGCGATGGGTTGGCCAAAGGAGTACGGCGGCCAAGGAGCGTCGGTGGTGCGCCAAACCATCGTCAACGAAGAAATGGTCTTGGCTCGGGCCCCTGGCCTGATCGGTGCTATGGGGATCCAGATGCTCGGCCCCACGCTCATCCAGTTCGGCACCGAAGAACAAAAGCGGCGATACCTGCCCAAGATTCTCACCGCCGAAGAAATCTGGTGTCAGGGATACTCCGAGCCGGGAGCCGGATCCGATCTCGCCTCGCTACGGACGCGAGCCGAACTAGTCGGAGATGAATTTATCGTCAACGGCCAGAAGGTGTGGACCTCAAACGCGCAGTTCGCAGACTGGATGTTCTGTCTGGTGCGGACCGATCCGGATGCGCCTAAACACCGGGGCATCTCCTACTTGCTGATCGATATGAAGACCCCGGGCATTACCGTCCGCCCCCTGATCCAGATGACAGGCGACGCCGGGTTCAACGAGGTCTTCTTCGAAGACGTACGCGTCCCGCGTGCCAACCTCGTGGGAGAGCTCAACCAAGGCTGGCTGGTCGCAAACAATACATTGTTTCACGAACGCAATCTCCTCGGCTCGACCACGCGCACGCAACTGATGATGCAGAACCTGCTCCGCCTGGCACGCTCCCGTCAGCGCTATGGCAAACCGGCCTCCGAGGACCCGGTGATACGGCAAAAGCTGGCCGACTTGTTGATCCGCGTCGAGGCGATGAAGTACCACTCCTACCGGCAGTTGACCGACGCCATCGCCGGTCGCCCGCCCGGCATTGCTGCGATGGTCAACAAACTGGTTGGTACGGAATTAAACCATGACATTTGCTCGCTCGCACTCGAATTGCTCGGTTCCTACGCTCCCCTCAACCGCGGGACTCCCCACGTCGTCGACCACGGGAACTGGGCGTACGAGTTCATGTTCACCCTGGGCCTGATCATCGGTGGCGGCACGTCGCAGATCCAGAAAAATATCATCAGCGAACGCGGCCTGGGGATGCCAAAGTCGGCATAATTAGTTCGATAGAAGAAAAAAGGCGAAACATGGATTTTGGACTCTCGGAAGAACAAGAACTGCTGCAACGGTCGGCACGGGAGTTTTTGACCCGCGAGTGTCCGACGACCTTTGTACGAGAACTGTCAAAAGAGAAGGACGGTTTTTCGCGTGAGCTGCACCGCAAGATGGCCGAACAGGGCTGGACCGGTCTCCTTATCCCCCAGGGTTACGGCGGTCTGGGCTTAAGCATGCTGGACATGGCGTTGTTGTTAGAGGAGATGGGGCGGGCGGTCGTTCCCGGGCCGTTTATGTTCTCTTCGGTGTTAGTCACCCTGGCCCTTATCCAGGGGGGAAGCGCAGCGCAAAAAAAGGCCTGGCTCCCGCGTCTGGCTGCCGGCGAGATCGTGGGCACATTAGCGCTGCTCGAAGCTGCGGACCGTCTGGATGCTGCCGGAGTCACGCTGAAGGCCAAGAAAAACCGTACTGGCTATACTCTCACCGGGGTCAAGATGTTCGTGCCCTTCGCTGCGGCGGCAGATGTGCTGCTGATCGCAGCGCGTACCGGGGGTCGTGGAGAGGATGGCATCAGCGTGTTCTTGGTCGAACGCGATGCACCTGGGCTCACATGTATCCCGCTGGAGATTTTCGATCTGACCCGGCGTGTCTACGAGGTCTCCTGCAACAACGTCACTGTCCCATCCACCGCACTCATCGGCGGTGAAGGGCAGGGGTGGAAACTACTCTCCCGCCTCATCGACGCCGCCTGTGTGGCGTTGGCCGCCGATAGTCTCGGCGGCGCGCAGAAAGCGTTAGAAATGGCGGTTGAATACACCAAGGTGCGCACGCAGTTCAACCGGCCGGTCGCCTCATTCCAGGCTCTGAAACATATGGCCGCGGAAATGGTGAGCGAAATTGAACCCGCCCGCTCCCTCGTCTGGTACGCGGCCTATGCCTTCGACGCCCGCCCACGCGAAGCCTCGCGCGCCGCTTCCATGGCGAAAGCACGGCTCTCAGACGTATACGCTCGCACGACCAACCGGGCTGTCCAGATGCATGGCGGTATCGGCTTTACCTGGGAACACGATATACATTTATGGTTCAAGCGCGCCAAGTGGAACGAATTCGCGTTCGGCGACGCCACCTACCACCGTGAGCGGCTGGCACAGTTGGACGGGTTTTGAAAGATAGGCAAGCAGGATATTCCCGCAGGGTCGCCCCGGCGGTCTGAGACGCAGCCCGCGACAGGAGAGGCGCTCTGTAGCGCCTCTCCTAGTCTCATAACACCCACCCTACTTCGGCTGTGGCACGATACGGAGATAGGGTTTGGGCGCTTTCCACCCCTGGGGGAACTGCTGCCTGGCCTCCTCATCAGAAACAGAGGGCACGATGATTACATCTTGCCCTTGCTTCCAGTTCACCGGGGTGGCCACCTTGTGCTTTGCGGTCAACTGTAACGAATCGAGCAAGCGCAACACCTCGTCAAAGTTGCGGCCCGTGCTCATCGGATACGTCAGTATGGCTTTAATCTTCTTATCCGGGCCGATGACGAAGACCGAGCGCACCGTCGCGTTGTCGACCGCCGTGCGCTCCTTTGCCGTGCCACTGGCATTGGGGTGGAGCATATCATACAGCTTTGCTACCTTGAGGTCTGTATCGCCAATGATGGGATAGTTCGGAGCGTGCCCTTGGGTCTCTTCGATGTCTTTTGCCCATGCCTTGTGGTCAGCGACGGAATCGACGCTCAAGCCGATAATCTTGCAGTTACGCTTGTCGAACTCAGGTTTCAGGCCCGCCATGTAGCCGAGCTCGGTCGTGCAGACCGGGGTGAAATCCTTCGGGTGTGAAAAGAGAATCGCCCAGCTATCGCCAATCCACTCGTGAAAGCGGATCGTCCCTTCTGTCGTCTCTGCAGTAAAATCAGGCGCTTCATCGCCAATATGGAGTGACATATTTCACCTCCTTCTATGGTTTATGGTGAAAGAGAGCCCTGCGGCCCCGCAACTTTCACTCAAGAGACCGCAGCGTCGAGGCTAGATTCATACACGTCTGCTGCTCAGCTATATAAGCCTCCTCCCAACGTGAAGGCAAGGGGGGCTGCCACCCCCTTACCACGCACCTGCCTGCTCACGTATGCTACTATACAGGTGTACACTGAAAAAATGAGGATACACAGCTCATGGATTTTTCTCCTGTCTCATTCCCTCCGCGGATTCACCGGCTGCTGGAACTTGCTTCTAACCTCTGGTGGAGTTGGCATCTCGAGGCGCGGGAACTGTTCGCAACCATTGATCGCACCCTGTGGGAGCTGACGCACAATAACCCCGTCAAGCTGCTGCGCGAGCTGCCTCCCTCACGTCTCCACGCGCTTGCCCAGGATCCCTCCTTTCTCCGCCGCTACGACGCTGTCATGATGGCGTTCGATGCAGCCCTGACCAAGCGGACCACCTGGTTCGCTAGCACCTGGCCGGATTTCACCCAAGCGATGATCGCTTACTTTTCTGCCGAATTCGGTATCCACAGTTCTCTGCCGATCTACGGCGGGGGGCTCGGTATTCTGGCCGGAGACCATTGCAAAGAGGCGAGCGATCTGGGCGTGCCTCTGGTCGGGGTCGGCTTTATGTACCCGTTGGGCTACTTTCATCAACGCCTGTCGTTCGACGGGCGTCAAGAAGCCGTCTATGAATATCTCGACCCGGCCGCCGCCCCCTTAACACCTGCACTCACCCCGGAAGGCAAGCGGTGCACGGTGGCAGTGCCGATCGACACGCGCGAGATTCACGTCGCGGTTTGGCATGTGCGTGTGGGACGGGTCTCGCTCTACCTGATGGATACAGACGTGCCGGAAAACGCTCCGTGGGACCGCGAGCTCTCCGCCCGCTTATATGGGGGGAACCAAGAAACCCGTATCCTGCAAGAAATTATCCTCGGCATTGGCGGTGTGCGCGTTCTCCGGGCGTTAGGCGTGACGCCCCAGGTCTGGCACCT
>JANWXO010000220.1 GCA_025057295.1 Candidatus Binatia bacterium
CTTGACCGTCACCCCCTCGTCACGCACCGCCTGCAAGAAGAGCCGCCCGGCCCCCTCGTCGAGCAACTGGGGCAACAGAATCGACTCCATCTCCACGATGGTGAGTTTGATCCTGAGCTTGCGCAACGCTTCGGCTGCCAGCATGCCGATGAAGCCGCCACCGATCACCACTGCCGTGCTGGCTTTTTCCGCTGCCTGTTTCATACCGACGGCGTCGTCCAACGTCCACAGATAATGGTGCGGCACCTGGTCCAAGCCCTGGATCGGCGGGACAATCACCTCCGAGCCGGTCCCGATGAGCAGCTTATCGAACTCAATCTTCCTGCCACTCGCCAGCTCGACCTTCTTGCCCGCTGCATCGATGGCCACGACGTTCTCTTTCTCAACCAGATTGACCCCAGCTTTTGCGTAGTCCGGTCTTTGTCGGATGAGCAGGTCGCTCAGCGTCATCTCGCCGGCCACGTAGTAGGGCAACGCCACCCGCGAGTACGCCGGCCCTTCCTCCCGATTGATAATAGTGATCTCGCCATCTGTGTCGCGTTTGCGTATACCATCCACGGCAGCCAGCGCAGCCGCACTGTTGCCGATCAGCACATATCGAGTCCGCATCGCTTCTCCCCCTCTCGGGTCAGTGTCCGCTGTGCCAGACTTCCACCGCGGCCTGAGCAGTTAGGCGTGAGGCAATCCCAGCGCCGCTGCGGCTTTCTGCTTGGCGAGGGCTTCGACCGCGACGACGTCGGCGTACTCGAGTGCGCCTGTGGTGCAGAACTGCACGCACTGCGGGTTGCCATCGCAGAGATCGCAATTGTGCGCCACCCCACGTTCCGGCGAAAATCCCATGACCCCAAACGGGCAGGCCAAGAGGCACATCTTACAGCCGATGCAGCGTTCGTCGATCACCTTGACTTGACCGTCGAGCTGACGCTGGATGGCAACGGTGGGACAGACAGCAGCACACGGTGCGTCGGCGCAGTGCACGCACACCATCGGCTGATAGAACTGCTCTTCGTAGAAGTCGGCCACGCGAATGCGCGACAACGCCGGCAAAAATACTCCCTCATGAGAGAAGGAGCACGCCAGCTCACACTCCCGACATGCGGTACACTTTTCCTGGTGGACAACGATCTGTTTCATAATCCCCCCTTGCCTACGTACCGGCCGCACGCAACCGCTACGTTCTACCTCCTTGACTCCCCTACCTCCTGTGGCAGTTACGCCGCACGTGCCGTCCGCAAGCCACAGAATTCCTCGTAATCGATCAACTGGGTAATCTTCGGATGGTCGCTGCACACGAGGCAGTTCGGGTCACGTCGCAGTTTCAACACCCGCACCTCGCCCGCTAAGGTGTCGAAGTGCATCATACGCCCGATCAAAGGTCGCCCAGCCCCTAAGATCAGTTTCATCGCTTCCAACGCTTGCACACAGCCGACCAGCCCGGGGAGCACCCCTAACACTCCAGCTTCTGCGCAGCTGGGTGCCACCCCTGGCGGAGGCGGCTCGGGAAACAGACAGCGATAGCACGGCCCGCGCCCTGGATAAAAAACCGTCGCCTGTCCCTCGAACTGAAAGATAGAGCCGTCCACCAACGGCTTTTTGGCCATCACACACGCGTCGTTGATGAGATAGCGGGTGGGAAAATTGTCACAGCCGTTGATGATCACATCGAAGTCCTGGATCACCCGCATGACATTTTCCGACGAAAGCCGTTCGTTAAAGGGAATAACCTTTACATCGGGATTGAGCGCGTTGAGGGTCTTCTGCGCCGATTCGACCTTCGGCATCCCGACCCGGTCGTTGGTATGCAGGATCTGGCGTTGCAAGTTGCTCATGTCCACCACGTCGTGGTCAATAATACCGATCGTGCCCACCCCGGCTGCAGCGAGATAGAAGGCAGCAGGCGAACCGAGACCTCCCGCACCAACGCAGAGCACTCTGGCGTCAAGCAGTTTTGCCTGTCCTTTTTCTCCCACCTCAGGTAAAGTGAAGTGACGGGCATACCGGGTGATCTGCTCAGGGGTAAACTGCCGGTCGGCCACCCACTTGTTTCCCGCGTTTTTCCACGCCGTGTACCCTCCAGCCATCGAGACCACGTTTTCATAGCCCATCTCTTTGAGGGTCCGGGCAGCAATGAGAGAACGTATTCCCCCGGCACAATAGGCGATGATAGGGGTACTCTTATCGGGGATCGTTTCTTCCACCCGGATTTCGAGAAAACCTCGCGGTAAAGAGACGGCTCCCTCCAAGTGTCCCTCGCGGTATTCTTCGCGCTCGCGGACGTCGAGGAGCACCCACCGCTCACCTCGCTCCAAGCGTTGCTTCACTTCCTCGATCGTCACCTCAGGTACGACCTGACGTGCCTCTTCCATCAATTGTTTGTATGTTTTGGCCATACTCCCTCTCTCGATCTGTCATTGTCGCTGGTGTGAAAACCGCTCTTGATACCTGCCACTGGCGTCGCCCACAGCTCACCCTGCAGCGACATCCCGCCCGAGGTGAGCGGCGGGCCGCTTATCTCTGCCTTGCCGCAACTGTCATAGGCGTCACTCGGTGCCAGTACACTCACGCTTGCCGCTCTGCCGCTTTGTAACTCTCCAAAAGCTCGATCATTAACGCATCGCGCCCCCCGGCTGCCAGTTTCCGCGACCGCTCCATCAACACCTCTTTGGTCTCGATAAAGTCCTCGCGGGAATAGCCCCAAATCCGCGGATGCACGTAGGTATCCATGCGAATGGCATCACACGGACAGGCCTCGACACACATGCCGCAGTAGATACACCGGAGGGTGTCGATCTCGTAGCGCAGGGGGAATTTTTCCACTGTCGGGTCAGGATGCTCACCGGCCTCGATGTAAATACAGTTCGCCGGGCACGCAGTCGCACACAGAAAACAGGCGGTACAGCGCACCGATCCGTCTTCCTTGAGCGTCAAGCGGTGGCTGCCACGATAGGTATCCGGGTAGCGTTTGCGCTCCTCAGGGTACTGAACCGTGTACGCCGCACGCGTGTCCCGGGCGTAGCCGAACACGTGCAAGATATGGAGCGCAAGGTTACGCCAAAAATGGTACGTGGTCACGCTCAGTCCACGGATGATCTCCGGGATATAGATGCGTTCCCACCATGTCATCTCTTCTTTTCGCTTCATCGTTATCTCTGCATCGGGTCGCGCCTTTGTGCGGTCCACTATAGGGGCCAAGGAGGCTTTGTCAAGGCAGTTTACTGCACACGCGGCTTCTTCCCGCCCCCACTCTCTCCCCACCGCGTCTCGGTGAGTTTGAAGTCGAGGATATCGCGCAAGCAGGTCGCCCGCTCAGCGAGCGTCTCGGCTTGCAGCAGACTCTGTTTTTCGATCGGCGGCAGATCGAGGTGGAAGGCGAAAAAATTGACGAACAGTTCATCCTCGATGGTCGGGTCTGCCAGGAGCTTTTGCACCGCTTCGCTCGGGGGCAGATAGGCCTCGAGCAGGCGACAGAGTTCTCGACGCTGGTCGGACAATAAAGTCTCCCTCCGCTCCGGTCGCCACTCGACTACTGCTTGGCGATAGGGCTTCTGGAAAATCTCCTCCTTGATCCGGTACTCGCGCAACCCTTGGAGGAGGATATTGAAACGACCGTCCGCCAGTGGGACCACACGGACCATCGCTCCCGCACAACCGACGGGAAAAATTTCCGGATTCCCCTCGTAATTCTCCCGCCAGTTCCCCCGCAACAACGCCATCCCGATGAGAGGGCGCTCGGTGGCAGCAGCATCTTTCACCATCTGACGATAGCGGGGTTCAAAAATATGGAGCGGCAGCTGCACACGGGGGAATAATACGACATTGGGCAAAGGAAAGACCGGGATCACTGACGGTAGGCTTGCCATACTACCCTCCTTCCTCGCCGTTCGGTCGGCGAGAGGCAGCAGGTGTATACACAGGAGGTCCCCGTGCAATCGTTCGCACGCAGGCCACCCCCTTTCACCCCTCGGGCGCGTCTCCTCTAGGGAACCTCAGACGCCCTCGATGTTGCGCCGTCCGCGGTACTGAGGTCCAGCATCACTCCAGCTGGAGCTGTGACACCGAGGGGCGCTGTTTCAGTCGCTCGCTCCAAGCTAACACATTCTTCAGCCGCGCCGGAATCTCCACGCCAAGGCGTGGCAAGATCAGCAGGCGTGGCACGAACGCGAGGTCTGCCAAGGAAAAGGTGCCGGCGATGTAGTCGCGCCCTTCGAGCTGCCGTTCGAGGAACTCCAACACCCGCAGGAGGTCTGTACGATAGCGTTGCACCCGCTCTTGATCCACCTGGTCAGCGGGCTTGCGCAGTTCCGCCACCAGCAAACTACTCTGGGCGATAAACGCGTTATCGGCAAAGTCTTCAAATATGCGGGCACGGGCACGCCCCCCCGAGGTCGCGGGCAATAACGGCGGGTGGGGGTATTCGTCCTCCAGATACTCGTTGATGATCGTCGAGTCGTAAATCACTTCATCGTCATCGACGAGGACCGGCACTTTGCCGTACGGATTCAAGCGCAGAAAGTCTGGGGTTTTTTGCTCGTTTTTGGTGAGATCGACAAAGATTTTCTCGTAGGATAAATCTTTTTCAGCCAGTACGAGTCGGACTTTCTGGCAATATGGGCTCTGAGGAAAATCATAGAGTTTGATCATGACTGTGCTCCTCTCCATGCCTGGCTAGTGTAAAAAAAAACCAACCGACAGGCAAACGAAAAAATGGGCTGCGAGGGAAAATTTCCTTTCCCTAAAACGTCACTGTTGCCATCATAGGCTGTTCATGACCAGCATCATCCCAGCAGGTTCTCACTTGGCCGGCCTCCACATCGGTGATACCGCCCCGGTCCGCATCATGGCTGTTCTCAACGTGAGCCCGGAGTCATTCTACAAAGGCTCAGTCCACACTCAACGAGAACGTCTGGCGGAGACCGCACAAGGTATGGTAAGTGCAGGAGCAGATATCATCGACATTGGGGCGATGTCTACCGCCCCCTATCTCAAAACCTACATCACCGAAGCCGAAGAAACCGACCGCCTGACCCAAGCGATCAGCGCGGTGGCCCCGTATGTTCCGGTTCCAGTCTCAGCCGATACGCAACGGGCGCAGGTGGCCCGTGCCGCGCTCGCAGCCGGGGCACGCATCATCAACGATGTCAGCGGCCTGAAGCACGACCCGGCGATGGCACCACTGCTCGCACGCACAGATGCAGGGGTGATCGTCATGGCACACGAGCCGATCCCACAGCAGGGCGATCCGCTCACCCGCATCATGACAGCCCTCGCCCAAAGCCTCCAGATCGCTGCGCAGGCAGGCATTGCGCGCGAGCGCATCGTGCTCGATCCTGGCATCGGCTTCTTCCGTCACCCTGGGATCCCATGGGATGAGTGGGACTGTACCGTGCTGCGCGAACTCCCCCGCTTGCGGGCGTTGGGCCTTCCCCTGCTGGTGGGTGTGT
Source organism: Candidatus Binatia bacterium (assembly GCA_025057295.1). Lineage (GTDB taxonomy): Bacteria > Desulfobacterota > Binatia > Bin18 > Bin18 > JANWXO01. Next base: position 5,442 of record JANWXO010000220.1, read on the forward strand.
CGCGCAAGTCTTTCATCGGCAAAATTCTCGGGTTGCCGGATCCGGCCGATCGGCTGAT
>JANWXO010000221.1 GCA_025057295.1 Candidatus Binatia bacterium
ATGAGCGCTACACGCATTACCCTCACCCGCTACCTCTTGATGCAGCACCAGGCCCATCCCGGCGCGACAGGAGAATTCTCGGTATTGTCGTCCCAGATTGCCCTGGCGGCCAAAATGATTGCCCGCGAACTGAGTCGCGCTGGCCGAGGGCAGCATCTCGGTGCAAGCGGCGAGATCAATATCCAGGGCGAAGCGACGCAAAATTTGCACCGGCGTGTGCCACTGCTGATCGGCAGTCGTGAAGATGTGGAACGTGCGGAATCATTTTATCACTAACCGATTGCTCCTCCAGGAGAAGCGGCGCAGTCTGTTTTGTCTCGCACACGAACAACATGAAAGAGGAGAGCACGTATGACCCGCAACGATTTTCTTGCGCAAGAGCGCGACCGTATACCCAAGCGTGCGACAATCACCGTGGTGGCTGCGAATCTGCTGCGCTGGCTCGGCGGGCTGTCCAGCATTCCCCGTGAGGTGAGCGAGGCGGCACGCGCCACTTTGCGCCGGGCGCAAGAGAACGGTGAGATTCGTGACTGGCGAGTGTACACCTTCGGTCACGATCTGCACCTGCAACTCAACACCTTCGGACAGGGGATCCACAACGCACGGGTACACCGCCTCGCCTATGAAGCTGCCTGTGCAGCCCTGACGCTGGCGTCTGACCTGGGGCTGTACCAGCCGGTGGACGGGATTGACTTCTTCCGCCTCGCCCCGAGCGAACGTATCACCGCGCTGTGGCTGCGGCCGGTGGAATTCCCCTTTACCGAACGGGGATCAGAGCCGATCGTCATCGCCAAGGTGCTCAACGGTGCCGCGGGGGCATGGAACCGGATGCTCTTCAACCTGTTCTTCCACCCGGATAAAGGCTCACACCAACGGCTAGACGGCACGCGCTTCCTCGCCGTGGTGGAAAACGTCGGCGACCTGACGGCAGGCAAGATGGACCGGCGGTTATATGTCTTCGGTGACCGTCCCCAAGAAGACAATCTCGTCCTTCTCTACCCATTCCTGCAAGAACCGCTGGCGTTCAGTCGCCACCAGGTGGGTGACTGGGCCGAACTGTTGTCCATGATCGCCAACCCTGCCGAATGGGTGATCAGCGCAATCTTTGCCGCGCAAGGCCGCTTTGTCGCCGACGGGGAACGGTGGCAAGCGACCCGTCACGAGCCGGTAGCGGTGGTATCGGTCGAACCAGCCCTGCCCGGGATTCCCATTGTCGACCCGGTCGTAGTGATGCGCCTCCAGAGTGGATTGCCGGCGGTCGGTGAAGCCCATTTTAACCTGGGCGCGGACTTTCATTTTACCATTGGGGGTCCTGGGGGAGGCTATCACGTCGGGGTGATGCCGGTGACGATGGCGCAGGCGCGGGTACAGGCCAACGAGCCGGGAACGGCCAAAGTCGTCGCCTACACCTATCAATCCTACGACAACGGTCGTATCCCACCGGAGCACGATGTGATTGACCTCTTTGCCCAGGACAGCGAGCAAACCGCCTGGCTGCAACAGGAGGCGCGTGAGTTCATTCAACTCATGGTGCAACACGGGGAATTCCAACCCTACGTTACCGCTGAAGAAGCGGAGCGGCGGGCACAGGCCAGGGCAGAACGGCTGCGCAGCCTGTTTCACCCCATTCCCTCTGCCGAGCGGGGGGAGATCGATAGCCTGGTGGCCCGCGCCAACCAACAGGCTCGCGGTGAGACGCTTTCGGATATTAAGGCCGACGCGGGCGGCAAGGTCGGCCACACTACTCCACCGACCCTCTTCGAAGCGGTTGCACGCGCGAGTTTGCGCGAAGCCCAAGAGGACGGGATCATCCGCGACTTTCGCGTCTTCTCGGTCGGGGACGATATGCATCTCCTGATGTCCCACAGCCGCGGGGTCGATGCCAATGACATTCATCTGTTGGCCTTCCGCACCTTCTGGCGGGTAGTCTGGGTTACGGAACTCATCGGCTACAAACCGTACGGCTTGGCGCAGGACCTGAAAATCGGCCCAGCGACCAAAGGGAAGCGGGTCGATGATCTCGCAGAGCCCAGCGACCGCTTCGTCGCCTTGCTGGCCGAGCACTTGCCGGAACCAGAGCGGGCAGCGCTGGAAAAGATCCAGGCAGAACTCGCTATGTGGCGGGCCGGGCGGGCGACAGTCGAAATCCCCAAACCTTTTGCCGGCAACGTCACCGGGCAAGGACCAGGATTCGCCGAACTCCCGCTCAGAGAAGTGCGGCAGATAGGGATCTTCGCGGCAGACAAGGCTGGGCCGGCCGCGTTCAACATCCCGCTGTTCCACGCGGCAGAGCGCGCGCTCGCCCACGACCAGTTCCGCTCGCGTTACGGCGAGAGCCTGGCATTCGAGATCTACGATGTCCATCGCCATACGCGTATCTTCCTCGATGCGCGCCTGCACCGCGAGGACATCCAGACGCTGTTGGGAGCAACCAATTTGTTCAACGTCAAGCGCCTATGGTCGCTCCGGCAGCCCGTCGCCCAACGCGAGGCGGTACAGGCAGCGGTGCAGGACATCCTGCTCGCCGCGTCGACAGAGAAGCTGGCTTTGATCACCGGCGGTGAGTATGTGGGAAAAGACGATCCGGTGCTGCTCGGGGTCGAGGAGCTGGTCTCCCCCATTTTCGAGTACATGAAAACCGGTTTCTATATGACCCAAGGCGACGAGCGCGGCTCCCATTACATGATGCTCGCGCCAAAACCGCTGAGCGAAGCCGTGGCGACTGTGCGGAGCCGTGGCCTGCAGGTCGGTCTCACAGCGACGCTCACTCCGCGCGGTATCGCCGAACTGCGCGATGTCTATGCGGAGCCCAGCTTCCGCGAAGCCCGCACGCGCATCGACAAACTGAACGCCCGCCTGTGGCGGTGCCAGGGCTCGGAATTCACCCCTGTCGGTGTCGGGGCACGCGACGTGGAGCCGGCCTACCCGCTGATGAAGGTGCTCAACCGTATCACCGGCGACGACTCGCCCTATGCCCAGTCGGTACACAGTGTCGTACAAGACGTGTACCATAGGGTCGCCCGCAGCGATGGGTAGAAAGACGAAGGAGGTCCACACCGATGACTGAACGTGTGCGCGAAATCTTGAGCTGGTACGAGAGTGACACCCCGGGAACACGGGCCAATTTGGCGCGGATGCTCACCCATGGTCGCCTGGGAGGAACCGGCAAAATGGTGATCCTGCCGGTCGATCAAGGGTTTGAACACGGCCCCGCCCGTAGCTTCGCCCCGAATCCGGCTGGCTACGACCCTGATTATCACTTCCAGCTTGCGATCGAAGCCGGCTGTAACGCGTATGCTGCTCCCCTCGGGTTTCTCGAGGCGGGCGTGACCAAGTTCCTGGGGGAGATCCCGCTGATCCTCAAGCTCAACAACCACGATGTCCTCCACGACGAAAAGGACCCCTTATCCGCTGTCACCAGCAGCGTGGACGATGCACTCCGTTTGGGCTGCGCGGGGGTGGGATTCACCATCTATCCCGGTTCGGCGCACGCACGCGTCATGTATCAGGAAGCGCGCGAGATCGCCCGGGAGGCCAAGGCCAAAGGCCTCGCGGTTGTGATCTGGTCTTACCCGCGCGGATCTGGGCTCAGTAAAGAAGGGGAGACGGCGATCGACGTCGTCTCCTATGCTGCGCAAATCGCCGCTCAACTCGGCGCTCACATTATCAAGGTCAAGCTGCCGACCGCACACATTGAGCTTGCCGAGGCGCAGAAGGTCTATCAGCGCTATCATGTCCCCATCGACACGCTGGCCGACCGCGTGCGTCACGTGGTGCAGAGCGCCTTTAACGGCAAGCGCATCGTGATCTTCTCCGGAGGACCACGCAGCGAAGACGAGGTCTTTTTCCAAGAAGCACGGGCAATCCGCGATGGCGGGGGGTTCGGCTCTATCATCGGCCGCAACTCCTTCCAACGGCAAAAGGCCGAAGGATTGGCCTTCCTGCGCACCGTGATGCAGATTTACGCCGGCGAGATTCAGTAGTTCGACAGCCCAGGATACGGAGCAGGGGACACCGTGCCCCGCAGAGAGTCAGCAGCCGGGTTCTAGCGACGCTCCCCTGCTCTCACAACCGACCAGCTGTGGCGGACAGCCCGACTGGCTCCTGCCCCCCGCCTCTTCGAGAGCGGTCACGCGGCCGTGTGGACCGGGGAGCGCGTCTCCAAAGCCTTGCGCAGCGCCGCCACGAGACGGCGGTTTTCTCGGCGCGTGCGGACCGCCGCGCGGAAAAACTGCCGATCTAAGCCAGGGAAATTGTCACACGGGCGAATCAGCAGATGCTGCTCGGCCAGGAGGTGAGCCAGTCGGACGGCGTCGAGGGCATTTGCCGTGACACGTGCAAGCACGAAATTTGCCTGCGACGGAAACGGCTCCACTCCAGCCAGCCTCGTCAATTGCTGGAACAGCCACGCTCGCTCGCGCACCATGAACGCCCGGCTGCGCTGGATAAACCGCCGATCGCGGAGGCACGCCCGCGCAACCTCCTGCGCGACACTATTGACAGCCCACGGTTCGAGCTGTCGGCGGAACCGCTGGATGACCTGGGGATGAGCGATGACGTATCCTACCCGTAACCCCGGCAGGGCAAAGAATTTGGTGAACGAGCGCAGCACGACCACGTGTCGACTCCGGCAGGCGTGCTGTTTGAGCGACTCACTTTCACACCAATCGACGAAGGTCTCATCGACGATCAGCTGTGTCCCGGTTCGCTGGCAGAGCCGGACGATCTCTTCCCCCCGCGCCTGTGGGAGCAGCGAGCCGGTTGGACTGTTGGGGTTGCTCAACACCAAGGTGCTGTACCCACTTCTGAGCGCTTGCTGAAGGCGTGCAGAGGAGACGGTAAAGCGAGGAGGGTGCAAACACAAGCGTTCGACGCGTGCCCCGCTGAGGCGAAACGCCCGCTCGTACTCGCTGAAGAGCGGAGCGAGGAGGAGGACACGCCGTGCGGCGCACACCCGGGGGAGGAGATAGATCCACTGGGTCGAGCCGTTGCCGACAAGAATCGCTGCCGGATCGATGCCGTGATATCTCGCGAGTTCCGCCGTCAGACTCTCCGCATAGGGTTCAGGATAGTGCACGATCCGTGCGAGCGCTGCACGATAGGCTTCTCGCAACGCCGGTGGCCAGCCGAGCGGGTTGATACTGGCACTAAAGTCCAGCACCGCTTCCGGTGCGATTCCCCGCATACGGGCAAAGGCGTACACCGCCCCTCCGTGCTCCTGGTTCAGGATCCCTCGGCTACGAGGACAGAGTTCGTCGTATCCGCGTCGCATCAGCTCAACCCTACTGCCACACACCCTGCCAGTGCGAGCACGCTGGCGGCATCGAGCAAGGTTACACTCTTGCGAATCAGGTCAGGGGTGAGCGCCTGGCGAGTGTCGCCGAGAGTGGGCTTGTGCACCCAAACCCCATGGTATCGACTCGGTCCACCGAGCTGCACGCCCAACGCCCCGGCCATTGCCGCT
>JANWXO010000222.1 GCA_025057295.1 Candidatus Binatia bacterium
AATGTTAATTTGGTGCCCTTTCCACTCACAGGTGATAGCTGCGGCGGTGATGGTAATGCCGCGCTCACGCTCCTGCGGCATCCAGTCGGTGACGGTCGTTCCTTCGTGCACCTCACCGATTTTGTGCGACATGCCGGTATAGTAGAGGATGCGTTCTGATACGGTTGTTTTCCCGCTATCGACATGGGCAATGATCCCGATATTGCGAATCTTTTCTAACCGCTGAATAGACATCTTCCTCTCCGTTGATCGGACTCCTGACGCGAACCTGTCGGCGATATGAAGACGGAACGTTCTGTCGTAAGGAGGGAATGAGCTTTTGTTCGGCTCTATCCTATTTACGCTACTAAAATTATGCTTGGATACAATACCTGAAAAAGCCAGAGAATCCAAGGGGAGGTCGGCAAGGGTGAGGGAGTTCGCACGAGGAGGACAACGGCGTCGGTTTGATAGGGCGCAACTTCTTGCTTCTCCGGCTGTTTTTCTGTACACAAGAAACCACTGGCGCACCCTATGAGTAATGCTGTAGACGATCCTCCCTCTTGCTGCTCTCTGTTCCCACAAGCCCTGTCTCTGCTCACGCTGCCTGCTGGTAGCTTCGGTGGATGCTGGACGGGCTCCTCACCTCGCGTCGATTACCCGTGAGTGCTGTTGTTGCGCAGCTCACTAGACCAGCGAGGAGGTGCGCGTCGGTGAGGCTCATTCCCGCGGATGGATAAACGGTGTCAGACGGAAGTATGGAGAAAGTATCGGTTATGCAGCCTCTTGCCTCGGAGCAAATCTGTAAAGAGAAAGAATTGTCGTTTCCCCAGGTTTCTCCTGTCGCAGCGCTCGAGCCGATTATTGCAAAGGGCAAGTTCTTTTTCGTTGGGGGAGAAAAGTTTTTCGTCAAGGGGGTGACCTATGGGCCCTTTGCCCCCGGGGCGCATGGAGCGCCGTTTCCCGAACGGTCGGTGATCGAGCAGGATTTCGCCTTAATGCGTGAACTCGGTGCCAATACCGTGCGAACTTTTACCGTTCCCCCGCGCTGGTTGCTGGACCTGGCGGGGCAATACGGGCTGCGGGTCATAGTGGGGATCCCCTGGGCCGAACATGTGGCGTTTTTGGACCTCCCCGGGATCGCATGCGAAATCCGGCGCACCATCGAGCACGGAGTCGCCGCGTGTCGCGGCCATACCGCTGTCTTTGCCTGCTTGGTCGGGAACGAGATCCCGCCGGATATGGTGCGCTGGCATGGACCAGAGCGGGTGCGGACCTTTCTACGGGAGCTGGTCGAGGCGGCGAAGATGACCGATCCCGATCGGCTGATCAGCTACGCCAATTTCCCTTCGACCGAATATTTAGATATCGACTTTACCGACTTCGTCTCGTTCAACGTTTACCTGCACCAGGAGGCGGCGTTTCGCAGCTATGTGTCGCATTTGCACAATCTGGCCGAGGACAAACCCCTCGTCCTGACGGAATTCTGCATCGACTCGATCCGGGAAGGACAAGAGTTTCAGGCACAGACGTTGGCATGGCAGGTGCGCGCCGCATTTGAAATGGGAGTGGCGGGGGCGGTGATTTTTGCCTGGACCGATGAGTGGTACGCTTTGCCGCTGTCCGGCGAGGGTGGATTTCAGGTGGAGGATTGGGCCTTCGGCTTAGTCGATCGCCAGCGGCACAAGAAACCCGCCTTCCATGCGGTGCAAACACAATTCCATCTACCACTCCCCCCTCCGCTTCCTGCCTATCCGAAAGTCTCTGTGGTGGTGTGTGCGTATAATGCCGAGCGGACGATGGCACCATGTCTCGCCTCCCTCGAGCAGCTCAATTATCCCAACTACGAAGTGATTGTAGTGAACGACGGCTCCACCGACCGCACCCGAGAAATTGCCGAGCGTTATGACTTTATCCGCCTGATTAACCAAGAGAACAAAGGTCTCAGTGCCGCACGCAACGTGGGTATTGCCGCTGCCACGGGGGAGATCGTGGCGTTTACCGATTCTGACTGCGTCGTCGATCCTGACTGGCTCACCTATCTGGTGACCACCTTTCTCCGTACAGGGCGTCAGGCCGTCGGAGGACCCAATTTCCCCCCGCCCGAAGAGACGCTTGTCCCCTCGGCCGTTGCGGTGTCCCCGGGTGGCCCGACCCACGTCCTGCTCAACGACGAAGTGGCGGAGCATATTCCTGGCTGTAACATGGCGTTTCGGAAAAGCGTGCTGGAAGAGATCAACGGCTTCGATCCGGTGTTCCGTGCTGCTGGGGATGATGTCGATCTGTGCTGGCGGCTGCAGAACAAAGGGTATGAGATTGGCTTTAGTCCAGCAGCGGTTGTCTGGCACTTCCGCCGTAATACTGTGAAAGCCTACCTCCAGCAACAGCGCGGCTACGGCAAGGCGGAGGCGCAACTCTACTTCAAACACCCTTACCGCTTCAACCTTCTCGGACAATCCCGCTGGCTCGGACGTATTTATGGGGATCTCTCCTCTTTCGTGCTCTCGCGGCGCCCTGTCATTTATTCCGGCCCCTTCGGGCGCGGGTTATTCCAGACCTTGTACGAGCCTCCGTCGTCGTTACTCGCATTTCTACCGCTTACTCTCGAGTGGAATGTGATGGCGGTCCTGCTCTGTCTCACCGCGCTGTTCGGCGGGGGATATTTGTGGCTCGGAACGGTGCCCCTGCTCCTGTCCCTCTGGTGGTGTGTCACCAGTGCGGCGCGCGCGCGTATCGACCCGCGGTTCGATGGTGTACGGGCGAGGCTCTTAGTTGCGCTTCTGGTGTACCTGGGGCCCCTGGTGCGGAGCTTCGAGCGCTACCGCTGGCGCATCCGCGGGTTGACTGGGGTGGAGCCGATCCACTTTGCCGAGACTGGGCAAGAACCTGAGGTGAGCTGGCGCCAGCGTGCTTTCCACCTGGCGTATTGGAGCGAACAGGGAACGGAAAAAGAGTCGCTCCTCTACAGCACGGTGGAGTTCTTGCTCCCGCGCAAGTATTTACTGGCGCTGGATCAGGGATGGAGCCCGTGGGACCTGGAGGTCTCGCGCGGGATTTGGTCAAAAGCCCAGCTGAAGTTTGCCGGTGAAAATCACGGCGGACCCAAACGCCTCCTGCGTGTCCGTTGTGCTGTCCGGATGTCACAGCCTGCGCGCCTTGCTGTACTCGGGTGTGGAAGCGCGACAGCGATCAGCGTCGCACTGGGCATCGGTGAGCTTGCGGTCGTCACTGCGCTGGCAGGCATGGTGACCCTCGGGGCAATTCTCTACCAGAACTTTCGCCTCGGTCGCGTCATGTATCACGCTGTGGAGATCGCAGCCAAACGGATCGGTCTCGCTCCAGTCTATCGGAACGGCAAAGCTTAAGTCTTATGCCTGTCCTGACCCCCCCTTCGCTCCGCTGCGTGTCTCTGCGGCGGCAGGTCATCGCCGCTCTCTGGCCTTATCGGGTGGCGTTTCTCGTTGCCCTCGTCCAGGTCGGCTTCATTGCCGCTGCTGAGTTGCTCAAGCCTTGGCCACTGAAGGTCATTATTGACCACGTGCTGGGAGGGCAGCCGCTGTCCTGGTTTGGGGGAAGTGACTGGTCGCGGGAGTTGCTGCTTCTCGTCGCCTGTAGTGGGTTGGTGGTGATTTACCTCGTGCTCGGCGCCCTTAACGTCTGGAATAACTATACTACGATTCGTATTGGACAGAGCATGGTCAACGATCTTCGGGGCACCTTGTACGATCACCTGCAGCGCTTGTCCCTCGCCTTCCACAACCGCCGTCACGTCGGAGATCTCCTCTATCGCGTGACGGCCGACACCTATGCGATCCAGACATTGACCATGAACGGTGTGTTCCCGATTCTGACCTCGCTGGTTTTGCTGGTCGGGATGACGATCGTCATGCTGCGGCTGGATTGGGTGTTGACGCTGCTCGCCCTTGCCGTTTGCCCTGTGCTCTTTGGGACGATTACTGCCATGAGTGGCCGTATCAATGCCGCTGCCACGGTGGCGCGGGAGCGCGAGAGTGCCATTTATTCGTTAGTGCAGCGCACGATGGCGGCCATCCGCGTCATCCAGGCTTTCACCAAAGAGGAAGAGGAGCAGCGGCGGTTTCTCTCCGCCAGTCGTGCCAGTCTGGCGGCCAACCTGCGTTTGTATGTGCTCCAAACCTGTTACGCTGGTATCGTGAACGTTGTGATCGCTATCGGCACTGCGGCGGTCGTATGGGTCGGTGCACGGCACGTGATGTCGGGAACCCTCAGTGTCGGGGAGCTGGTCGTCTTTACCGCTTACCTTGCATCCCTGTACGGGCCGATCAATACCATCAGTCAGACACTCGGGCTGATCGAAGGAGCCAAGGCCGGGCTGGCGCGGGTGCACGAAATTCTCGCGGTTGAGCGTGACTTGCCCGAGGGGCAGCGAGTCCTCGAGAGGGCTCACCTGCGTGGAGAGATTACCTTCGAGCAGGTCACATTTGGCTACACCCCCGATCGGCCAGTGCTCCACACTGTGAACCTGCGTGTTGCTCCGGGGCAAACGGTGGCCATCGTGGGGCCGACGGGTGCGGGGAAATCGACGCTGGTGAGTTTATTGCCCCGTTTTTACGACCCCCAGGCAGGACGGATCTTGCTTGACGGAACCGACCTGCGCGAGTTCACCTTGGCATCCCTGCGACGACAGATCGCTATGGTCTTGCAACCTCCTCTCGTGTTTCCCCTGTCGATAAAGGAGAATATCGCCTACGGTCGTCCGGCCGCCTCGATGGAAGCCATTGAGCAGGCCGCACGCCTGGCCCGCATCCACGAGACCATCATGCGGCTGCCGCATGGATACGACACCGTCGTTGGAGAACAGGGCGCGACCCTCTCCGAAGGAGAACGCCAGCGTCTGACGATTGCGCGAGCGATTCTCCGCGACGCACCGATCTTGATCCTCGACGAGCCGACCTCTTCTGTCGATGCCGAGACCGAGGCGCTGATCATGGAGGGGCTAGAGCAATTAATGGCCGGCCGGACGACGTTTATCATCGCCCATCGCCTGTCGACCGTCAGACGGGCAGATGTGATCCTTGTCCTTCGTGGCGGACAAATCGTCGAGCAAGGAACGTTCGCCGAACTGCTGCGGCGGCAGGGAGCATTCGCTGCGCTCTATCATACGCAGTTCAGAACACAGGAGGAGCCTCGGCGTGCGGTCTCGTAAGACAATCCTGCTGCTCCACCTTGCCGGCCAGTATCCCCTCGCAGGGGTCATGTGGCAGGCCTTGCACTATCTGGTCGGGTTCCGTCGGTTGGGGCATGAGGTGTATTACGTCGAAGACGCTGGGGCTCCTCCGTATGATCCGCGCCGCAAGAGCGTCGTGACCGATCCCACCTACAACGTCACCTGCCTGCACCAGACCCTTGAGCGGTTCGGCTTCGGTGACCGTTGGGTGTATTGGGATATGGAACATGACACCTGGTACGGACTGTCTCGTGCACGGGTAGCAGCCCTCTAT
>JANWXO010000223.1 GCA_025057295.1 Candidatus Binatia bacterium
ACCGCGGAGTGCCGCGTTTTCCCCCGCCGCCGACCCCCGGGGTGGGGAAACAACTGGCGCAAATCGTGGCCGAGAAAGACCTCTTCTCGCCCAGCCGCGGCCGTGACGTTGTCGACGCGCAACCCACAGCGGCAGCAGTGCCACCGCCAGCCCATCTCAAGCTCGTCGGCGTGCTCCTCGTTCCCGGCCAGGAGGAGGCCTTTTTTTCCGACTCTTCCCAGGGGGGAAAAGTGATTCGGTTGCGCAAAGGCGAAACCCTGGGCGCCTACCGCCTCGTGCAGATCATGCCGTTGCACGCTACCCTGGCGCTCGGTCAGGACGGGGAAGAGGTCAACCTGCCTTTGATGGTCGTCGACAGCAGCACGGCTGCACAAGCCCCGCGCTTGATTCCTCCCATCAGCCGCACGCCTCCGCAAGCAGCACTGCGAGCCCAGGTTACAACAGCGGCGAGCACGATGGATGAGACGCAGGCGATCCGGCAGAGCATCCAACAGCTCCAGCGCCGTCTGCGCCAGATTCGGCGCCAGGCCGCGCGGCAGGCGGCCGAGAGTCAAGAGGATCCGTCGCAAGGCGAGTCCCCGCCAGCGGAAGAGGACGCAGAGGAGGAGGAAGAATGACTGTACCCAGGCCACTCCTGCGATGGGGGGGGATCGTTGTGTGTGTCTGCCTCGTCTGGGGAGGAGCAGGCAAGGCACAGGAGACCTCAGGGGCAGATGCAACCGTCAACGAAGCGGTGGTGTTGAACTTCGAAGGCGCAGACATTCGCGAGGTCATCCACAGTCTGGCCACCGCACTCGGCATCAACTATCTCATCGACCCCCGCGTCCAGGGGCAGGTCACGATTCGTACCACGGGCAGGATCGCGCGGCGCGATCTGTTCCCCCTCTTTCATCAGATCCTGCGCAGCAGTGGCCTTGCTGCGGTCAAGGTCGGGGAGATGTATCAGATCGTCCCCGTGGGCGAAGCGAAAACCAAGTCCGCGCTCGTCACCGATGCAGCCGAGCGACGAGGGGCTGCGACGGAAGACGCCTTCGTGATCGAGCTGGTCAAAATCGAGCACCTGGCGGCGGAAGAGATGGCCAAAGTGTTACAGCCCTTCGTCTCCCCGGGCGGGGACGTCATTGCCTATCCGCGCGGGAACCTGGTCATCATCACCGACCTCGCGTCCAACGTCGCCCGCCTCAAAGAGCTGGTCCGTGCCTTCGATACCGACACCTTTCGCGACCTGCATACGCGGGTCTTCCGCATCGAGCATGCCAATGTGGAGGATTTAGGGCAAGAGCTGAAGGAGGTGCTCGCACCCTACGGCGTGACCCCGAAGACCGCTGAGGAGCGGGGGGTGTTTATCGTCCCGTTGACACGGCTCAACGCGGTTGTCGTGGTCAGCTTCAACCCCGACGTGCTGGCGCAGGTGGAGCAGTGGATCCAGATTCTCGACGTCCCACCGGAGAAGGGCGGGGGACGTGCGGTGCATGTCTACGCGGTGGAGAATGCCAAAGCGGCGGATTTGGCCGCTGTCCTGGGGGATCTGTACGGCAGCGAGGGCGGGGTGGCGAGGCGACGTGGTGAGCGTACCGGACCGACGTCGGGTCTCGAACCTGGCAGGGAGCGAGGAGACGGAGCGACCCTCGGGGGGACTGGTGAGGGAGGAGTAGGAGGAAGACGCCGCACTACCCGCAGGCGAGAGCGTGTCTCCGGAGCAGGCCCTCAGAGTATCTCGATTACTCCTCGGGAGGGTGAGCGGCCCATCTTCAAAGAAGAGGTCCGCATCGTCGCCGATGACATCACCAATTCGCTCGTGATTCTGGCCACCCCGCGCGATTACGACATGATCCGGGAGGTATTGCGCAAGCTCGATGTCGTGCCGCGGCAGGTGCTCATCGAAGCCGTGATTGTCGAGGTGGGGTTGACCGGAGAGCTGCGGTTCGGAGTAGAGTATGCTATTGCCACCGGTGGCATTGGCCGTCTGCTCGGGAGCGGCAGCGGTGGCACCGGCAGCACGGGGAGCGACGCAACAGGCAGCAACACGGGAGGCACGAGTAGCGGCGGGGCGACAGCCGGTGGCATCTCCGACACTGCGCTCCTGAACGTCGCTAAACGTGGCGTGCATGTCTCTGGACAGGGGTTGTTCGGCTTTATCACCGATCGCGATCAGTTTTTGCTCCTCGTCAACGCTTTGGCGGCGCAATCGCGCCTCAATATTCTCGCCACCCCTCATGTCATCGCTGCCGATAACCGGGAGGCGCATATCTTGATCGGTGAGCAGATTCCTATTTTGACCTCGACTCAGCAGAGCACTTTGGCCCAGGCGAACATCGTGCAGAGCATCCAGTATCGCGACACCGGCAAGATTCTCACCATTCTGCCGCAAGTCAACTCGGCCGGCCTGGTCAACATGGAAATCCGTCAAGAGGTGAGCGACGTCGGGCAGGACCGCTTCGGCGGTACCAACTCCCCCAGTTTCATTACGCGCGAGGCGGAAACGACGGTGGTGGTGCAGAACGGCGAGTCGGTGCTCATCGGCGGCATCATCGACGACAATGTCACGCGCACCCGCAGAGGCGTGCCGTTTTTGATGGACGTGCCTGTCCTGGGACGGCTCTTCCGGGTCGAGAGCGAACGCGTGGACCGGACCGAGTTGATCATTCTCATCACTCCCCATGTGATTCGCGATCGCGACGAGGCGCGAGCGGTCACCGAGGAGTTCGAGGGGCGCATCCGCAACCTCAAGCAGATGCTGGAACGGGTCAAACGTCCGAAGTCCGAGCCACAATCCGCTCCACCCAGCCCCTAACGGTACACATATGCGCGCGCTGCACGCCTGGTTGCTTCTGGGGGGAGCCACTGTTGCCGTCTATGCCAATACGCTGGATAACGGCTTCGTCTTCGACGACTATTTCATGGTGGTGGAGAACGAGGCGATTCGTCTCCCCCCGCAGGAGTGGTGGAAGATATTCGCCGGCGAGGGCAGGTGGGTCGGCTCGTATCGGCCGCTGCGCACGCTGTCCTATGCCGTGGATTACCAGCTCGGCGGACTCGAGCCGTTCATCTACCATCTCTTCAATCTCGTCTATCATTGGACTGCAGCGTTTCTGGTGTTTCTCGTGACCCTGCGCCTGCTCCCGGCTGGCGCTGCCCCAGCTGCAACGCTGCCGGCACTGGGAGTCGCGCTGTTGTGGGCCCTCCATCCGGTGCAGACGGAGTCCGTCGCCTATATTTCCGGGCGGCGGGATATTCTCGCCGGGATGTTCTTCGTGCTCGCTTTCTACGCCTTCCTGCGGTTCCGCGCTGCCCGCTCCGGGAGAGCACGGGTGGGATGGGTGCTCCTCACTGGGGTGGCTTTTCTCTGTGCGGCCCTGGCGAAGGAATCTGCCTTCATCTTGCCACTCGTTTTTTTCGTCTACGACTACTGCCGGGAATACGACGCCAGGGGGGGAATAGGACACAATCTCGGGCGTATCGCCTGGCAACACCGCTGGCTCTACGGGCCGCTGCTTGCGCTGGCAGGAGGGGCAGCGTGGTACTACGCGCCGTACTGGTCGGTCATTCTCGCCATGCAGAGGGAAGCGGTGGTGGCGGTGTGGACGACGGTCCCGCGCATCTGGCTGCATTACGTCACTGTGCTGCTGTGGCCAGTGACGCTCAACGCCGACTACTCTAATGCCTTTCCGCTCTCCTCTTCCGTATGGGAGTGGCGGACGCTTGCCGCAACGATGGGTGTTGTGCTGCTCTTTGGCGTTGCGGTGTGGTGGCTCAAACGAGGATACCGCCTGCCCGCGTTCGGCGTCCTGTGGTTTGTGGTGACCCTACTTCCCGTCTCCCACCTGCTGCCTCACCCGGAGCTGGTAGCTGAACATTACCTGTACCTTCCCTCCTTTGGCTTTTGCCTGCTCGTCGGCTCAGCGCTGCTCCGGACAGAAACAGGACTGCAGCGGGAACTGTGGGCAGGAGGTTGGCGCAGTCGAGTGGGGGTCGGCTTGTGCGTCGTGCTGCTTCTGGGCTACGCGGTACGGACGGTTGTCCGCAACGGCGACTGGCAGGACGAAATCACCCTCTGGCGCAAAACGGTCGAGACGGCACCGACCTCGGCACGTGCCCACCATAATTTGGCGGTGGCGCTATCGCTCCATGGAGACCTCGCCGCGGCTGAGGAGGCCTTTCGGCGGGCGCTTGCAGCCGATCCCACCTACGGACCGGCCTATACCGGACTGGCGGAGCTCTACCTTGCGTCTTTCAAATTCGATGACGCACTGACCGCAGCGCAAAAAGGGGTCGAACTGCGGCCCGGGCGCGTATGGGCGCGGTGGGTGCTCGGACTGGTCTACTACCAGCGCGGCGACTACAGGCAGGCGTTGCCAGCATTGCAGAAGGTGGTGGAACTGAAAGCCGATTTTCTCCCGGCACACCGCCTCCTCGTGACCCTCTACCGTTTACTGGGAGAAGAAGAAAAAGCGCTCGCCTGGCAGCAGCGTTTCCCCCAGGCGGTCATCTCCTTGCCGGAGGGGTTAGTGCCAGGAGGGCGCGAAGGACGAGGAGACTCCTAAGAAAAAAAGAGAGATGGCTGGAAACCATCTCTCTTCTTGGACTTACGGCCTGGCGGTACCAGTACGGTTGAGCGCCGCAGTGGTATTATCCCCTGGCAGTACAAGTGCGGGATCCGCAGTGTACCAGGGCGCGAATGTTCCAGCAAGGGGGCCGCTTAGATTGTAGGAATTACACCCTGTCCCTGCAGGATTCGCTATGACATCACAAAAAGCTCCGCCCACTCCGCCGACACCGCGGATCGATGCCCACTGGAAACCGAAGGCCTGGTCGAAATCGTCGTCCCCGTTCTCGAAGGTGGCAAAGGAGAGAGCCGTGACCGGGAAGCGGGTCACCGGCGGCGCGTCGATGTTGTCCAATTCGTCTGGACCACTTGGCACGTTGTTGATGAAGCGGACCCACCCTTGCAGGATCGTCCCTGTCGGTGTCGGAGCGACGATTTCCAGCATGCGATTGCTGCCTCCTACGCAGCCGAACCGGGCAAAGCGGGTTCGGGAGTCGAAGGAGAAGTTGCAGAAGTTGACCTCCCAGGGAAATTCGACTTCGCGCGGGGAGAAGTTGAACCGCTCGTCTTCGTCGAAGATCCACGCGCTCACGAGATCACCCGTCCCTGGTTGGAACCCGCCCGGGAAGGTAAGGACCAGTTGTGTTCCCGCATTGATATCGGGATTGGCGTTCCAGCGGGCAAAGAGCACCTCTTTGTCCACCCCGCCCTCGCGCGCGATCGCCCGGGCAACAGCAGTCCTTTGCGCCGGGGTCGGGTTGTTCTCGTTGACGCCGTCGAAACCGACGATGGCTAGAGCGTTCCAGCTCGAAGAGAAGCCTGCCGCCACGCTGACCACAGTCGCGACCCCCATGATGACGTCATCCCCGCCACGGGGGGGCTCCAGCGTGAAGGCCTCGATGTAC
>JANWXO010000224.1 GCA_025057295.1 Candidatus Binatia bacterium
AAGAAAGATGAAAATCTCTGTGAAAGCGAACAGCCCACTGCCACGGAGTACCCAATCACGAAACACCACCACCACAGGGACAATGAAAGCGATCTCGATCTCGAAGATGAGAAAGACGAGCGCGATGAGATAGAAGCGAATGTTAAAGTTAATCCACGCACTGCCGGTCGGTGGCTCCCCACATTCATACGTGGTCAGTTTTTTCGCCTCGGGGTTATGTGGGCGGAGCAACCGCCCGAGGGCTAAATGCACAGCACACAGCCCAAGGCCGAGGATGGTAAAGACGAGGACGTTGCCAAAGTCGAAGTACATGTGTGCTGCTCCTAGTCGCTGATCTTCTCCTGCCTCAAGGGTTTCGCTGTACGCAGGTTAACCCAGTCATCCTACTCCGTCGACCTCTGCGACGGCACCGCGAGAGCCTCCCCCTGTGCCAGCTCTCTATAGCGTTGCCGTTCCCACTGGGCAAGCTCCTCTCGCAAGCCGATTTTGTGAGCCACTTGCCCGACGGACACACCGGCAAGATAGGCTGCCAGTATACGTTGAGCCTCATGCCATACCGAGATCTGTTTACACACAGGGCAATAGCGACACGCCCGTTCTCCGGCATCCAAACACTCCATCAAGAACAGCGGTCCCTCCAAGCACTCGTACACTTCCTTCAGGCTGATCATCGAGGCTGGCTTTTTGAGGGTGAACCCGCCATGCGCCCCCATATAGGAGCGGACCAGACCACCGCTCACGAGGCGTTTCATGATTTTGGACAAAAAGTGCGCAGGGATGTCCTGTTTATTCTGGATCTCACGCCGAGAGACGATTTTGTTTTGCGGTTGCGCCGCAAGATACGAGAGGGCACGCACGGCATAATCTACGCGCCGTCCGATGTTCATCAGAGAGCTCCGCTCTGAGGACCGGCGATGTCGTTCTTTGCGCATACCCTTTTGCCTCGTGGCTACCCCTAGAACGAGCCAATCCATGCCCAAGCGCGCATCCCAAATTCCCTCGCCCCGTCTCTCTTCACTCCTCCGGTATTCCCAACAGCCGTCGTCCCTCCGCACTAATCCGACTGGGATCCCACGGAGGATCCCATACCAGCTCGACCCTGGCCTCGTCCACATCGGGCAACTCGAGCAGCTTCTGCTCCGCCTCGGCGGCAATGTATCCTCCCATCCCGCACCCACGCGCAGTCAAGGTCATCTTGACGTCAACACGACGCTGATGAATCTCCACAGCGTACACTAGACCTAAATCGACAATATTCACAGGGATCTCTGGATCGTAGCAGGTGCGCAAGGTATCGTAGACTTCTTCTTGCGTCGGCATACCGCCCTCCTGATTCACGCGGCTTTCCGCTCCTGGAGACGTCCTGCCAGCGTTTCCCCTAGCAGCTGCTTCTGCCCTTGAATTTTGCGCTGCAACGCCATCAGGGCATCCAGGACGTTCTCTGGGCGAGGCGGACAGCCAGGCACATAGACATCCACAGGAATAATCCGATCGATTCCAGCAACAGTCGTGTAGTTATCGTAGAATCCACCGGTCGAAGCGCATGCGCCGAATGCCATGACCCACTTAGGTTCGGCCATTTGCTCATACACACGCTTGAGAATAGGAGCTTGGCGGCACGTCACCGTGCCAATGACCATCAACAAATCCGCTTGCCGTGGGCTGAAGCGAGGCAAGAGCGCACCAAAACGGTCAATATCATATGGAGTCATCGACAGGGCCATGTACTCCATCGCACAGCACGCCGTCGCAAACGGATAAGGAAAGATAGAATACTTGCGTGCCCAGCCAATAGCCCGATCGAGTTTCGTGAGCACAACCGCGTCCCCGAGCAGTACCTCCTCATTATTCTGTCCCCGTGTAGGGCTGTGGACTACTCTGCACTCTTCCATGCAACCTCCTTAATTATCGCCTTCTGCCGACTCTCCCTGCCCCTCTACTCACGAACGTTACGGGCGGGGAGTACCATCCTCGAATATAGATCTTTAAGGTCTTATTTGTCAACGTATTGCGAAACCATGTTTTTTTATGCTCTGCCCTTCCCGCTCAATGCAGGGTTAACCGTCTTCTCTCTTGCTCCTCGAGCCGGGCGATGACTTTCTCGGCAACGGCGATCAACGCCCGACTTTGCGGATGTTCGGGATGGGCAAGCACGAACGGAGAGCCGTGATCGCCACCCGTGCAGATTTCCTGCAGGAGTGGAATCTCGCCGAGAAAGGGGATACCGAACTGCTCGGCCATGCGCGCCCCACCACCATGGCTGAAAATCTCCGCACGGTGGCCGCAGCGGCGGCAAATATGGTAACTCATGTTTTCAATCACCCCCAGTACGGGAACATGCACCTCCTCAAACATCTTGATCCCGCGTCGTACATCCAGGAGAGCAACGTCCTGTGGGGTGGTCACGATGATCCCTCCCGAGAGCGGGGCTTTTTGTACCATGGTCAGTTGGGCATCTCCGGTCCCAGGCGGGAGATCCACCACTAGTACGTCCAGCTCTCCCCATTCTACATTCTTGATGAACTCGGTGAGCAACTTATCCACCATCGGTCCCCGCCACACGACCGCATGTCCTTCAGGAATGAGGAGCCCCATCGATATCACCTTTAACCCATACCGACTAACCGGGATCAGACGCTTCTCTTCGGTGCTGCGTGGACGCTCTTCAATGCCCAGCATCAACGGGATGCTGGGACCATACACATCGGCGTCAAGCACGCCAACCCGTTGGCCGATCGCATTGAGCGCGAGCGCAAGGTTGACGGCGACCGTCGATTTCCCCACACCACCTTTGCCACTGGCCACGGCAACCACATACCGGACCCCGGGTACTTCCGGGTGGGGACGGATACCCGCAGCAGCGGGGCGTTGGATGACGACCTCAACAGGCACCTGAACTAATGGCCCCAGGACTTCAACCACGCCTCGACGGATTTGCGCGATGATATCAGGGTTATCAGTCGAAGGAGCCAGTTGCACCGTCACCCCTGCACCGCCGACGGCGATGTCCTTGACCATCCCAAAAGCAACGATATCGCGGCTGAAGCCAGGGTATTTGACTTGTCTGAGCGCTTCTAGGAGTTCTTGCGGAGTCGGCATAAACGCGCAGCTATCCTTTCACCTGATCTTGGTCGTGCGATTCCCTCTGCTCCCCTAACATTCTGAGGTACTCGAAGGTGTAAATCCCTGTCTCGTGCCCATCGCTCCAGCGCGGGTTGAGAGCGTAGTTGCCGACCATGCCGATACTGACCAGTTGTGGGTTCTCGACCCGCACGAAACGGCGCTCCCCTCCGTGTCCCTGACAGACAGCACAAGGACACCATCCACGTAAATAGTCAAAGGGATAATCATCCACGCGATCGTCATCCCACAGGATTCGCACGAGGCGTTCTTCAGTGATTGGCGTTACCAAAAGAGGTTTGGGCATAGCACATCCTACCAGGGGCACAGGGTCTGCGTTATTGTCGCAGAGCCGTCTTCTCGATCACGCGCAGGGCAATCTGGCGGAAGATCTGCGCAATAGGGTGATCGGGGTGTTGTACGACCAGCGGCTTCCCCGTGTCACCGCCTTTGCGAACGTCCTCCACAAGTGGGATTTCTCCCAGGATCTCCAGTCCTGTCTTTCCTGCTCCACCGTGGCCAAAGAGGTCTTCGCGCTCACCACAATTGGGGCATACGTAGTAACTCATGTTTTCAATGACTCCCAGAATAGGAACGTTGACCTGCCGGAACATGGCAATCCCGCGCTTGACATCGAGCAGAGCCACATCCTGCGGGGTGGTGACGACGATACCACCGTTCAAGGGGATTTCCTGCGCGAGCGTTAACGCCGCGTCACCCGTTCCCGGGGGCAAATCGACGACTAAATAGTCGAGCTCACCCCACAGCACGTCACGGAGAAATTGACGCACGATGCTCATCACAATCGGACCACGCCAGATCACCGGGGATTTGTCGTCGAGAAAAAATCCCATAGAGATCAGGGATACACCGTATTTCTCTACCGGATAAATTTTTCTGTCTTGCCCGGCACGGGGCGTGGCCTCGATCCCCATCATCAGAGGGATGCTGGGACCATAAATGTCGGCGTCCAATAGCCCCACCCGATTGTCCAGGGCTTTGAGGGCCAGGGAGAGATTGACAGCCACTGTCGATTTTCCCACGCCTCCCTTCCCACTCGCCACAGCAACGACGCACTGCACCCCGGGCAACGGCTGTTGCGGCGGAGGAGCGACCGGCGCGGGCTGCACTCCCGTCCCCTGTGCACGGCCCCTGTGGACCGTCACCTGCCCGATCCCAGGCACCGCCGACAACAACGACACAATACGACCAGCAAGATGGCGGAGGACCTCGTCAGAGGCACTCGACGGGCGCAGGTGCACGATCACCTCGTTCGCCCGCGTAACAATGTCCCCAACCAGCCCGAGGGACACGATATCCCGTTGAGACCCAGGATAGGCTATCCGCCTCAGGTGTTCGCGAATCTCCTGTTCAGTCATCATGCCAACTCCCTTATCACCCCAGCATCCTCTTCTCCCCACTGGTCACCCGCCGTCCTGCGCCCTTCTTGCGTAGAAAGGTGATAGCTCGCGCAGCCGCTTTGTCACCTCGACCACCCGACCAATGACATACTCGACCTCCTCTACGGTGTTGAACCTGCCCAAACCAAAGCGGATCGATGCGTGCGCCTGCTCATCTGACAACCCAAGGGCTTTCAGGACGTAAGAAGGTTCAAGGGTGGCAGAGGTGCAGGCGGATCCTGACGACAGCGCGATCTCCTGGTGCAATGCCAGGAGAAACGATTCTCCTTCGATACCAGCAAACCTCAGATTTAAATTCCCCGGGAGTCGTTGTGTCGGATGACCGTTCAGATAGACCTCCTCCAACTGACCGGTGATTCCCTCGTACAGGCGGGTGCGCAAGGCCAGGAGCCGCGCTGCCTCTGTCTCCATCTCTTGCGCGGCCAACGCGCAGGCTTTGCCAAAACCGACGATGCCAGGGACATTGAGGGTACCGGAGCGCATCCCCCGCTCCTGTCCCCCCCCATCCAGGAGGGGAACAAGCCGCACCCGCGGACGACCACCGCGCACGTACAGCGCCCCACACCCCTTCGGGCCGTACATCTTATGAGCAGTCATGGAAAGGAGGTCGATGCCATCCCGGTCCACATCGACGGGAATTTTTCCTACCGCTTGGGTCGCGTCACAGTGGAACAGCACCCCTCGCTCTTTGGCAATACGACCGATTTCGCGGATAGGGTGGATGGTGCCAATCTCGTTATTAGCGTACATTACGGAAATAAGAATGGTTTTTTCCGTAAGCGCCCGTCGCACATCGTCTGGATCGATCATCCCATACCGGTCCACGGGCAGATAGGTGACCTGGGCTTTCCCGGCGCGTTCGAGTGCTCTGCAAGAGTCCAGCACCGCCTTGTGCTCGGTCACACACGT
>JANWXO010000225.1 GCA_025057295.1 Candidatus Binatia bacterium
CATGTCGAGGGGCACGCGCCGCTCATCCAACGGCACCAGGAAGCCGCCGAAGCTGGCGTCGAGCGGGTTAATCTGATCGAGCAGGCGGAAGACATCCGTTTCTCCCCAGGACAGATTCTGACGGCCGATGCGTACGAACACTGGCCCTTTGGTATAGTTGACATAGGCTTCGAACAGGCGATGGCGGTGGCGGAGCCGGCGCCGTGTGTCTAAACGGGTGCAACCTGCAACAGCGCGCGGGTGTCGCTTCTTGACCCTGGTGATGGGGACACAGTTCGACAGCAGAGGGTACGCTTCGCTGAAGACATCCGGACCGTAATCCCACACGCCATCGTACTCTCCGCGGTACGTCACAAAATAATCGAGGTCGTCAGGCTCGAGCACACGGAGCGGAGCTAGAGGGTAGCGGAGAAAAGATAAAAACCCCTCGTATCGACCGGCGATCAGATCGGTAAGATTTTGGCGCAGCTCCAATTGAATGGAGGTCCGGTTCTGCAACATGTTCCAGTTGCTGTAGGGAATCTGTAAACGGGTGTTCTGTGCCGCATCGTTCACCGCATAGGCGGTCCGGTTATACACCCGTGCGTTGAGTCGGACGGTTTCCTCGCGATCTAAAAAAATCGCGCTCGCGGTCCCCTGGATCACGACCAGCACCCATCCCAAGGTCAGACCAATGGAGCATCCCCACCACTGCGCTCTTCTCCGGTGTCTGCACATGTTGTTCCCCCCGCGTGCCGCTGCTTGAGCTCTCCGCCTGACGTCGGAGGCCAAGGGGAGGCTATCTGAGAGAACACGCTGAGTAAAGCAGAGATCGGACTGTCACACGGAGGGACCGCAGGAAACCCAGAGCCCTAGTCTTTCTCCCGCTCCCGTGCACTGGGGACGAAAGCACCGACACGAACCGTCGATGTTCTCCTCCCGCCCGGAGCAAGAGGGTACAGCCTCTCTATGACGTGTTTCGCGAGAGAAAGAAACGACCCGCACCGAGGCAGCGAGCGTCACCTACAGGTGACGCTATCCCACTCTTTGCGTCGCCATGACCAGCTTGCGCATATCCCACAGGACCACCGCACCGACCAAAACCACCTGTGGGCTATTGTTGACCTGGGCATAGATGCTGGTCTGCACGGGGTTACGGTTCCCCAGGGCAAGGCTGCGCGCCTCGCCATTTTCCAGTTGCAGCACGACCCGCGATGCGGGCGGACTCAACCCGTATTCGGCCAAGGAGGCGTTGCCGATCTCCACCTCCCCGAGATTCACCAGGTTCTTGAGATTGGCGAGAAACTCGTCGACTGCCTCAGCTCGGATCGGGAGCCCTTGCGGCTCCTGCTCCCACCCCTGCGCAGTGCGTCGGCAGAGCACCTGTTGCCCGTCGTACACCAAATCGATGTGCACCACTTCGTCAGGACGGAAATCGAGTACCGGCCGCTCTTTTCGCTCAGTCAGGGAGACGTCTGGCCCCCTTTTCTGCGGGGTCGTCACATAGGCGTATCCGCCGAGGAGGCAAGCCAAAAGACCGAATACGAGGACACGCCGACTTTCGGAACTCATCCCCTTTTTCTCCGCCAGATAAATACGGCAACGCCCACGAGAAAGACCGCCGCCGGCTCGAGCACGACCATGAGCCAGAAAAACAGACGCGATTGGGCAGCGGTCAGATAGAGACTCTGCTGCGGGGTCGCGACACGTTTTGCCATCGGCACGTTCGGCGAACGCCCGATCGACAACAACTCTGGACGATCAAGTATCCACCCCACCGTGTTCATGAAGAAATCCATATTCCCCGGCACGCGCGCATAGAAGTTGTTGACAAAATCGGAGTCGCCCAGCACCACGATCTTCCCCTTTTTCTCCTGCCCCGTCGCAGCGACTGCGGCAACCGGGAGCGGACCGCGTTCGTCTTCGCCTTCGCGGAACCTCAGCTCTCCCCGCTCGATACGCTCGCGTCCTTTCAACGCCCAACTGGTCCGGCTGGAAAAGGCAAAGGGTTGGGCCTGGCTGTCTTGTACCCGCACCGGCCGGACCACCGGCAAAAGAGGCTCTCCCCGTGGGTTGCGCGGGAAGACCTCTTGAGAGAAGGTCGAAATCACCGGCATGAGCGGCTCGCCACCAGCCACCTGATTGTGCTCGTCCACCACGACATCATCGGCGAGCGCGAAGCCGAACTGCCCGAGGTAACGCGTTAAGCCCGGAACGGTATAGGGGTCGAGCATAAAGATGGCATTCCCACCGGCCTGCAGGTACGCAGAGAGCGCGTCCAGCTCCTCCGGTGCCAGTTCGTCTTTCGGCCCGCTGATGATGAGCAGATCAGCATCGGGCGGGACCGTCTTTGTGCGGAATAACGGCAGAGGACGCACGCGATAATTCTCGGTCTCCAAGACTTGGCGCACGACGCCGTAGCCAGCACGCTCCTCGGCATCGCCAGGATCGTTCTCGCCATGGCCGACGAGGAAATAGATCGTTTTCTCCTCCTGGCTCACGCGCAAGAGTGCGTTGAGCAAGCGCTCCTCATCGGCAATAGGTAAGGTTATGCGTTTCCCCCCGGACTCGATGACGGCGGCGCCATAGGCGGTGATGCCATACCGCTGCGCCAATCCAGGGGCGCGGTCGAGATCGAACAGCTGATAACTAAAGAGAGGATTTTCGGCTTCCATCAACCTCAGCAGCTCATCGTGCTTTTCCCGCTCGCCGCGACGGTAGAAGACCGTCACCTGCACCGGCTCTTGCAAAACCCCCAGCGCCTGGACGGTGAGGGGCGAGAGGCTAAACTTTTTCTCCGGGGTGAGATCGAAGCGGCGGTTGGCACGGGCGAGAAGCGTTTCGAGCGAAACCACAATCACGATCAGAAAGACGATTTCCAGCCCGAGCAAGAGCACGCGCCGCGTCCACTCACGACTCAGCCGCACTCCGCCGAGTGCGAACGCAGAAGGGATCGCCTCTCCTACCGTATCCCGCGCCATTTGCGTGACTCCAGCGACTGGAGGGTCAAAACCAGAAAGAAAGCGGTCGCGAGCCCAAAGAAGGCGATATCCTTCGTATTGATCACTCCTTTGGCGAAATCACCAAAGCGATCGAAGAGGGAGAAACGGCTCACAACCCCGATCAATTGCGGCCCGACCGCTTCCTCATTCCACGTCAGAAACCACAGGAACACAAGGACGCCGTAGGTGGACATGGCACTGACCACCTGGTTTTCCGTCAGCGAAGAAAAGAACGTCCCACACGCGATAAACGTGGCCCCAACCAACACCACACCGAGGTAGCCAGCCAGCGGCGGTCCCCAGGCGAACGGGTGCACGGTGTACAACAACACCGGGTAGACGGCGGTGCACAGCACCATCGCCAGAAAGAAGACGAAACAGGCGAGAAATTTGCCCAAAATGATGTGCGGGTCTGTAAGGGGATAGGTCCACAATAACTCGATGGTCCCGAGTTTTTTCTCTTCTGCGAACAAGCGCATCGTCAGCAGGGGCAAGATGAGCATGCTGATGAATCGCAGGTCGAGAAAATAGTAATTCCACAGGGAGGTCGTAATATCGACGAAATCGCCGAAGAGGTCATAGAAAACCATGTCGGTGTAAAAGAAGTAGCCGGCCAGCAGGAGAAACGCAGCGGCGAGAGCATACGCGATGAAGGAACCAAAATAGAGACGCAGCTCTTTCTTGAAGATACACAAGAATTTCATGGCTTCAGGGCTCGATTGTGTGTCCGGCTTCGGCGTCGTGAATCAACTGCAAATACATATCCTCCAGCGTCGGCTCGAGGGACCGGACCTCTAATAAGCCCCAGCCGCGCTGGAGCACTGCCTGGCTGATCGCTTTGCGGATATCCTCTCCCTCATATTCGACCACTGCCGCCACGGTCCCATTCTGCATCGCCTCCCCTGCCACAGGACTCGGGCCATCCCTCCGTACCTGGATGACGCCCGGGAGCTGAGCTAATACCTGTCGGAGTTGCGTTTCCGGCCCTTCCGCCTCGACCCGCACCCGGCGAGTACGCTGCAGCTGCGCCTGCAGGGTTGCCAGCGATTCAGACGCCAAGATCCGGCCGCGGTGAATGATGATCACCCGATCACACACCGAACTGACCTCGGATAGAATATGCGTCGAGAGGATGACAGTCCGGTCCGCTCCCAATGTACGGATGAGCTTGCGGATCTCTACCACCTGTTCAGGATCGAGGCCGATAGTGGGTTCGTCCAAGATCAAGACCCGTGGGGTACCGATCAGCGCCTGAGCGATCCCGACCCGTTGCCGATAACCCTTCGAGAGGTGACCGATCAGGCGACCCTCGACCGCGTCGAGGCCACAGGACTCGATGACGCGACCGATTTCCTGTTTGCGGACAGCGCGCGGAACATCCTTGGCTTCGGCTACAAAGTCGAGAAAAGTACGGACCGGCATATCGGGGTACACCGAGACACGTTCCGGGAAGTAGCCGACGATCCGTTTGACCTCCAGGGCTTGAGAGACGACATCGTATCCGCCGACGCTCGCTCGCCCGGAGGTCGGCGGAAAGAAACAGGCCAGAATGCGCATCGTCGTGCTCTTGCCTGCCCCGTTGGGACCGAGGAAGCCGACTACTTCTCCGCGCGGCACGTAGAAAGAGATGCGATCGACGGCCAGGATCGGACCGAAGCGTTTGGTGACATTCTCGACTTCAATCATGCTCGCTTCAGTAAAACAACCCTGCAGAACAGCAGATTATTCCAGTCAGGGCAGCTGCACCCACACAATCCACAACAACGTTCACGAACGCAAGTCCCCCCTCCTCATCGGACGGCTCCTAAAAACAGCATAGGCGACGCGAACGTCGCCTATGCATAGGACAGGGGGAAGCGGGGACTAGTCCCTCATCCCCCGGAAAAGCTCATAACTCACTGCGGACCGCTCACCTCCCCTGCTCTAGTACAGCAGATATTGCAACTCCACCCAAATGTTGTCCCGCGTCTTGAAGAACCCAATCCCCGCATAGCGCCCATCGAGATAGTTGTAGCGGATCTGCATGCGGAAGGGATCCCAAAACGTCCAATCGATCCCCGGCTGTACCAACCACGCCCCCGAAAAATCATAGAAAAACGTCACCCGCGGCGTGAGATTGCCACTCAGGTAGGGCGTGGAAATGGAGAGCGTGAAGATCTGCTGCTCCACCGGAAAGCCCAGCAATCCCTTGAACCCACACGGTGTGGTGGTCTGCCCCGGCGGTAAAATACACGGCGCGGTTCTCAGCCCGACTCCGCCCACCCGGGCCGCTTCTTTCGGCGTGGGATTGGGCCCCGTCGGCCCACTATTCCGAGGCCGGACAGGAAGACTATCAATATCGTTGCTCAGCCCCGGCGCTACCCCCTGTTTGAACCGCTTGTTCACCCCCAACCCCCGAAACCAGAATAACTGAGCCGAGATGGTGAAAGAGTTGTTGGGGTTG
>JANWXO010000226.1 GCA_025057295.1 Candidatus Binatia bacterium
CGTCCAGTGCGCAGCTGGCTTCCGCGTAGGCGTCCTTGTACGGGCGGTTCTCGATCGATGCCGCTGCCCAGTAGATTTCCCACATGTGGGTAATCTGCCGCACCCAGATCCCGTGCCAGCGCGCATCAGGCAGGGGTTCTTTACTGATCAAGACGCGTTTGGCCGTATCAGCGATACGCACCCACTCTCGCTGCAAGGCGTCTTCTGCTTCCTTGGCAACCGCTTCAGCGTCCTCCCAGGCAACGCGAGCGACCAGCTTATTGGGGACGTCGTCGCCAAGTACGGCGGGATAGATCAGCGTCCCTCGCCGTTGCATGACCGACCCCGCTGCTCTTGCCAAACAGACGAGAATCTGACTGCCGACGTACAGATCGCTCGCCCGCCGCGCCTCAGCGATGAAAGACTGGATAGGACTGAAAGTGAAAATGAGAACGGCGTCGCTCATGCGTTCCATCCTCTCACGCGTATGTCCTCACCGTTGAAATGCTCATCGAGAAATCTCTGCACGGTAGAGTAGTCAGCTCCAGGGAATTGGGATGCCAGTACGGCAAATAACAGGCCGTACCGCCCATCCAGTTGGATTGGTCGCACCCACAATGGAGAAGCCTGACGCGGGCGAATGCCGCCGAAGGCTTGGAGCTTGGGCACCTTCTGCATGAACTGCGTGACTGCAGCCATCGCCGATGCCGCCTGGAGATCACAGAGCCGAATGAGTCCCTTCCGCGTCGCACAGGGGTAGCGGGCTTCGTTCCCGGGAAGACCCACGCAATTCACTGCTCGCGCGCCAGCCAGCTGACGAGCCGCAAGCAGGGCACCCTCAGTGACCTGTCTGATGTGCTGCTGCCAGCCCGCCAACGAGGTTGGAAATAAGGGAACAAGAGTCGGGTCGGAAGATTGGACGACCCGTAACGTGCCAAAGCCGCGACGTGCGCGGAGCCCCACACCACCGAAAGTCAGCGCCAGGTTCAACGCCGCACACGCCGCCCGCCAAACGGTTTCGCCATCACTGCGGAACTGTGACATGCGCAAGCGAAATGTTTGGCCAGAGCTCAACGCTCCGCGCAGCACAGATTGTTTCCCTTCTTTATGGGGCAGGATTTTTTCTTGGCTCTCTCGCAGCGGGTTACCGTGCAAACGGATCTGAGTCGGCGAGCCGCCATCGGTACTGCCAAAGACTGCGCTTTCGAGATTGTGGAGCCCTGCAAGATTGCTGTCGCCAATGACGCCCCCAAGCGTGGCACGCAACCAATATCGCAATACGCCACGAAAGGCTGGTGGTCGCAATTCTGGCCGTGGCTCCGCCCCTCCCAGGAAGAGCGGAGTGACCGTCTCCAGGGTCACGATTACCGTTTGGCCTGCTTCCACAACAGATCCTCCCCCGACGTCAGACGAGAGAAGCGCTCGGGCTCGCGGCAATGATCTTCTCCATCTGCCGGACCCCGCGGCATGGGAAACTAACCACTTTCACCCCCTGCTGCCATGGGAATGACTTCCCGATTTTATAGGAGTTTTCTCCTACGCCTCTCTGACCCCAAAGTACATTGCGAACTCCGCAATCAGCACGGCACGGCTGACCGGGACATCCTGGCGGAAGCCACGCCAATCACGCAGCTTTTCGTACACTTTAGTGAATTGGTTGGCGACCGTCTTTTCGCTCTTGTACAGCCGTCGTGCGATGGTAGCATTATCGAGCCCCTGGACAAACTCGAAGCACAAAGCTTCGCCGGGCAGATATCGGGTAGTGGTCGCGAGCGGGGGTTTGACGACAAACGGTCGAGGGATGTTTTGGTTCTTGCTGAGGCGTTCTGCGTCGGGGGGAACGAAGGGATTGAAGACGATGGTGTAGGGACAGGTATAGCGCAAGTCGCACGCTGCGCAGTCGAGCCTCAGGTCGATACACACGAGACGGCGAAATGCAGTGCCGAATCCTCCCCGAATGGTCGTTCCCTTGTTCCGCGGAGGCATCTCCAGCGGTTCCCGCGGGAGGAGCTGGAAGCGGTAGTGTGCAAAGGTGAACGTCTCCCCCATGACTCGCCCCACGGCTCACCCATAGCAAACTCAGCGAGCAGAAGGCAAACGTGCAGAGACTGGGGGCAAAGCTCATCGGTCTGCTCGCCTCGCGGCACTGGTGCCGGCAATACCACGAGGGAGCCCGCTTCAGGACAACCTGTATCGCTTCATCTTGCGATACAGAGTGACGCGATGAATCCCCAGGCGCGCGGCAGCCTGCGTCAGATTGCCACCCGTCTCGGCGAGCGTGCGCCGAATGAGAGCGACCTCCGCCTCCTTGAGCGAGCCTGATGGCTCAGCACTCTGTCGCGGTACCGCCCCGAACTGCGGCGGCAAGTCGGCCGGTGTGATCACCGTTCCAGAGGCAGCATGAGCAGCCCGCAAGAGCACATGTTTCAATTCCCGCACATTGCCCGGCCAGGAGTAACGGCATAGGAGGGTCAACGCCTCCGGGGAGACCTGTAGATGCGAAAAACCAAGGTGGTCCAGCAAGGTGCGCGCGAGCAGCGGAATATCCTCTGTACGGTCCCGGAGAGGGGGAAGCAGAATGGGGAACACGGACAGGCGGTGATACAGATCGAGCCGGAAACGCTGTTGCGCAACCGCACGCTGGAGGTCTTCATTGGACGCAGCCACGATGCGGACGTCGAGCGTAAGCGGCCGCTCTGCGCCCACCCGTACCACCACTCCGTCTTCCAACACGCGCAGCAGGCTCACTTGCATCCGCGGGGGCATCGCTTCCACTTCGTCGAGAAAGAGGGTCCCCCCATGTGCGAGCTCAATCTTCCCTGCCCGCCCACCTCTGGCCGCACCGGTAAAGGCACCTTCGACGTACCCGAACAATTCCGCCGCGAGTAGCTCTTCGGTACTCGCTCCACAGTTCACGACCACAAAGGGGCCGTAACGGCGTGGACTCGCCGCGTGGATCGCATGGGCCAACAGCTCCTTGCCGGTGCCGCTCTCGCCGAGCAACAACACAGGAAAGTCGTGTCCCGCTGCTCGCTGGGCGAGCGCCAGACAGTTCTGAAAAGCCGGCGCGCGGCCCACCAAATCGGCAAACGTATAGCGCGCCTGCCACCCCGCAGTCGGTCGCGTCCGCTGGACTGTGCGTGGACGCGACAGCACGAGCAGCGTCCCCACCGGTTGCCGCTGCCCTTGAACGGGGATCGCCACTGCCTGCAGCGAAGACGCTTTCTCGGCAACATCCACGTGCACAGGGTACGGTCGGACCTCGTCCTGTTGGACGAGAGAACGGAACCCCTGAACACGCAGGTCCGGGACCCGCAACACCGAACGCCCCAGCAGGCGGTGTGGACTCGCGAGAAGCTCACTCGCTGACGGAGAGATCCCGCAGATATGGCCTCTGCCATCGATAGCGAAGACCGTGTCGTGCGGATGTTCGAGCAGGAAGCGGTGATATTCGTCCAGCAACGCAACGCGCCGCAACAACTCTTCGTGGTGGAGCAACTGTTCGAGGCGATCGGCAAGACGGACAACCATGTCGGCGTGTACTTCGATCCGTCCGTATCCAGAAATGCCCAGGACCCCAATGACCTCTCCGGTGATCGGGTGACGCACCGGCGCCCCGAGCGAGGCCCACGGGTGAAACGCCTGGCAATAATTCTCGCTCCACAACACATAGTCAGGCCGTCCCTGGGCCAACACCACACTGACCATCGTCGTCCCCACCAGCTCTTCCGCCATCCCTCCACCTGGCATCGCGTTGATCTCCCTTGCCCGCTGCAGCACCCATGGATGACCATTCACGTGCAAGATATACCCGTGCCGGTCGCTGAGACCAATCATAAAGCGTTCTTTGTCCCACGCCCGTACGAGGGTCTCAAACATCGGTGCTGCTACATAAATCAGATCTGCTCGTTCTTGTAGTCGCTCGAGCTCCTCGGCAGAGAGCAAACGAGGGATTGCCCGTAAGTAGGGATCGACTCCTAAACGCTGTGCGCGAAGCCACGATGCACGAATCGTGGGCCGGACCTTGTCCAACTGCGTATCCCGCCCTGCCATGAATGCCTCCCACGCCTTCGCGGTCTCCTGCATCTCGCGACGACTGGGAAGGACAAGAGACGAAAACGAATATTCTGACAACGCCTTTCCCCCCTGGAAGCAGTCAATAGCAGTCTACTGTGCGAGCATGATCCTTTGTGTTGCGCTTTGCAATAGAATATGCAATCTGCAACAGTTCCGCGCTATTGGTTTTCCGCTGTGTTGTGCCGCGCCTGTTGCAAAATGCACTGGACTAGGCTGGCAACGCCGTCGTTTCCCGCGCGCGAGTCATTTTTTCACCTAGTAAAATCAAGCTTTCACTCCAACAGCGAGACTGGCACTTGCATTGCTACGCTTTTGTCTTGCATCTTCCTGGCGTGCCCTCCAGGATATGCATGAGAGAAAAGGGAGTGACAGAGATTCGTCCCCACACTGTCTCCCTTTTCCTCCCTCCAGAGAAGAGGCCGCCTCCGGTGCCCAAGGCGGTCTCTTCATTTCAGTCCAGGAGAGGGACGGTCATGCTTCACGCGTGGCGACGGTCCATGTACTACTGACCTTCGCCACCATTTCCCCCTGGGCATTCGTGATCGTGGCTTCGACAAAGGCGACACGTTTCCCTTTGCGCAATACCTGTCCTTGGCCGCGGAGGAGTCCTTTTGCCGCCGGCCTGAGGAACGTAATCTTGAGTTCAGCCGTGGTTGCAAACTCTCCTCCCTCTAACAGCGAACCGATCGCGCTGGCCAGCACCTCGTCGGCGAACAGGGTCAGATACCCACCGGCGATGAGCTGAAAGGGGTTGAGGACATGCTCCTGTACCGCGTTCCATTCCCACACAGAAGAGCCCGGCCCAAACTGGAGCGGCCGCATGCCGAGTGTGGTATGCAGAGGAGAGACATAGTCTTCAGGCCGGTTCTCGCGCAGTGCCTGATTGAGTTTTTCGAGCGGAGTCAGCATAGTACAGGTTTCTAGCATGTCTCGACAAACTTGCAACGAGGAGGGCTGCATGGCTGGTGCGTTGGAGGGGATACGAGTGATCGAGTTGGCGCAGGGCATCGCCGGCCCCTATCCAGGAATGTTACTCGTCGAGCAAGGCGCTGAGGTCATCAAGCTCGAACCGCCCCATGGCGATGTGGCACGCGGGACCCCAGGATTCCACATCTGGAACCGCAGCAAACAGAGTGTTATCGCCGACCTTGAGACGAGCGCTGGATATGCCCTCGTCCAGCAGTTACTGGTGACCGCAAATGTGGTGCTGACGGATCCTCAGTCCGGCGCCTGGTATCGTATCTCCCCGACGGCCACGAGTTCTCTCTTCCTTAAGGTGCTCGAGAGCGCCGGGGTTCCCTGCGCACCAGGCGTGCCCTTATCCGCACTCTTTCATGACGAGCATGTTGCTG
>JANWXO010000227.1 GCA_025057295.1 Candidatus Binatia bacterium
AGACACGCTTCGCGCGTCGCATTAGACAAGGTTCCGCTGGGGAGGTCATGCCCGGCATCAATCTTCCAGGCCGCTTCCCACGTCAGTAAGCGGGCGGCATCGATCTCTATGGCCATGTCGGCGAGCATAAAGGCGATCGCTTGCTTCTGGGCAATAGCAGTGCCGAAGGCGCGACGCTCCTTTGCATAATCACGTGCGTACTCGAACGCCGCCCGCGCCACCCCCACAGCAAGTGCCGCGAGTGCCACGCGCGAGCGGTTCAGTAAGGGAGATACGAAACCGGGCAGCCGAGCGGAAGCAGGAACGCGACAATCCTCAAGCCTCACCTCATACGAGGCAACTCCCTTCAACCCCATATTTTTTTCTCGCTCTGTGATCGTCAGGCCGGGGGTATCGCGAGGTACGACGAAAGCGCCGAGACCATCCTCACAACCGGCATAGATCAGCAGATGTCGAGCCTCGGCAGCGAGGAGGACGTAGCACTTCACGCCGTTGAGGACAAAAGCGTCCTGCACACGGGCAGCGATCGTCGCCGGCTCGTTGACGTTGAAGCCAAAGCGCGGTTCCATCACCGCTGCCGTCCCGGCAGTAAAGGCCGGACCGGCATAACACGGGAGGATCTCCTGTTTTTGTGCGTCGCTGCCGTAGAGGATAAGGGGATGGGTGACCAGCCGGGGGGCGAGCAGATGCAGGGCGATGGAGAGGTCTCCCCAGCCCAGTTCTTCATAGACGAGTGCGCTCGTCACTGCTGATGGTGCTGCGCCTGCGCCGCCAAACGCTTCGGGAATAGTGCTTTGCACGAGCCCTAACTCCCACGACTGTTGGATGAGTGCCGCAGGGATGTGACCGCTTTCATCCGCAGCGCGCGCGACTGGACGGATTTGTTCTCTGGCGAAACTCGCAACTGTGTCGCGGACGAGTTGCTGTTCTTCACTGGGCTGGAAACTCACCATGGGCCATCCTTTCGCGTGCTGGTGTGCTCCCCATACGCCATTCTATGCGCTTCTCTCTCGTCTTCTGCAAGCGCGGGGCTCCTGGCGGATTGTGCCTCTCCTGGGGCTAGTCGGCAAAGGCACGGATCGCGGCATAGACCCCTTGCACGACCATTGCCATGCGCTGATAGTCGAGGGTGTCGGGGGTGTCTCTCTCCGTGTGATAATTGTCGTTGCGGTAAAAAGCGGTATCGGTGATCATCACTGCTGTGTAGCCCTTGTCCCAATAATTGCGATGGTCGGAGAAATCGATCCCGGTAACGAAGCGGGGCGCATTGATGGAGTATACCGGCAATGGTGAGGCGCGACGCATCGCCTGCTTCACGCGGCGCACGACGAGGCCATGGTCGAGCTTGCCCACGACGGCGATAAAGTTTCCTGTAGTGGGATAGAAAGCGGCGAGGAAAGGAAAGGGGAAACGTTGGCTCTGGGGGACATCGGTGAAGTAGCCGATCATTTCGAGCGAGAACATGATCCGGACCTGCATGCCACGCTGCTGCAGGGACTGGGCATGCACCGCACTGCCCATATGAGCGCTGGAGAAGTGTGGCGATTCCTCGAGGGTGAACGCCACCAATTCGACGCAAACCGGTAGCGGAGTCGCGCTGAGGAGGCGTGCCAGCTCGAGCACTCCCGCGACGCCACTGGCATTATCGTCGGCGCCGGGTTGTGGACCAGCGGTGTCGTAATGGGCGCCGACCACGATACGCTCTGGGGTCTCGGGACCAAAGAGGGCTGTCACGTTGCGATACGTTGTCGTCCCCACCGTGTACGGTTGGTCTGACACCCGTGCGCCTGCCTGGACGAACGCCTGATGAATGTACGCCGCAGCGCGATCGAGGTTTTCCGGATGCGTAGCGTCGCGCGGGAAAAACCTCTCGGCTAACGTTCTGACATGGGCTTCGAGACGCTGCGGGTCGACCACGATGGGATGCGGCATCGTTCCACTTGGAAGAAGAGGCTGGGTTACCCAGGCCCACGCGGCGAACGACAGAATCAGCAATCCAAGCAAGATGTAAACCATCACACGCCCTTATAGCGTTACTGCACGCGGAGGGGAGAGCACGCGCCAGTACAGCACCAGGTTCACTGCCAGTACGGCGACACCAAGCAGCCTGTGCGCTGCGGGGGGAAGACCGGTGGGGTACAGCACCGCAGTGACGTATTGGTCGATGAAGCCGCCTGTATAACCGGCTTCCTCTCCCCAGACACGAAGCCAATTCTCCACAGGAGTCAGGGGGCACGTCCACCCGGTCCATTCGACTATCACGCCCCAAGCTACTGCTGGCAGGTGCAGCCACATGATCCAGCGCCAGCGCCGCACAAACAGTGCTCCCAGGACGACGAAGAGAACGAACGCGAGGTGGAAGGTGACGACTACGTCTGCCAAAATACGGTGAACCATGGTTCGACCAGAACGGCACACCGACGATGACGGACAGGAGCGACAGGGCGGTGTGCATGGCCATTCTGTCACAGCCGGTGTCGAGCGAGGAATGCTTTGAGTACACGCACAAAAGGCTCGCGCGCCGAGGTCACAAAGCCGTGACCGGCATGGTCGAAAATGACCAGTTCGGCGTTGGGAATCTCCCGCGCTAAAATTTCCGAATTTGCCGCCGGGATCAACACGTCATCACGACCGGTGACGACTAACGTCGGTGCGGTGATGTTTTTGAGCTGCTTGTAAACGCGGAGGGTCAAAGTAGCGTGGAAGTGGCGCTCGTAGGCGAATCGCGGGGTCGGATGGGCAAGGAGCCGGCTCAGGTGGGCCTCCAGCTCAGCTCGGTGGGTGCGAATAAATTCCTCTGAAAAAGACAGCTTCCACCCCTCTCGGATCGCTTCCGCGGGGGGCAGGTTGGCTCGGCTTTCGAGTGCTTTGAGAGACTCCGGTGGAGCCGGTACGGCGTGTTTCCCTCCTGGGGTGGTGCAGCCAAGAATCAAGCTCGCCACGTATTGCGGGTAGTGGATGGCCATTTCCTGGGCGATCATGCCACCCATAGAGACCCCGAACACGTGCGCCCGTGGAAGGTTGAGAGCCTGGAGCAGACCGACCGCGTCGCGCGCGAACATCGCTATTGAATACGGTTCATCTGGCTTATCCGAGCGTCCGGTACCGCGATTGTCATAGGTGATCACCTGATAGGTCCGTGCCATTTCCTCGACGAAGACGGGATCCCAAGCTGCAGCAGGCGCTCCTAGCCCCATAATAAGGAGCAACGGCTCCCCTTCTCCGGCGATCTCATAGTGTAAGTTGACGCCATTCACGCGTGCATATGGCATAATCCCCCCTGTTCCTCGGTGGTTGGCTCGCAAACGCTAGCGTCGTTTTAGCAGGGAGTGGACAGGATGGCTAGAAACGAGCGCGCGGCTGAGTCAGGTTGGTCTCAAGCTGGGGCACCAGCTCTAGATGTACGCACGGGCATTACCGAAGTGGTATTCCGGGTCACGAACATGGAAAACAAGACAGAGAACTATACGCCAGAGAGGGTGAGACCTCTGAGATGAGACTACTTTAGAGTGAGACGTGTGCGTTACGACATAGGGGTGGACGTTTTTCCTTGCAGGAGGTGAAAGAAAAGAGGGCCGATGAATTTTCCCCTGCTGCTTTCGTCAAACATCAACAGGAGCGAAAAAGCAGCCTCCTTCCTTATCAATAGCCCCTTGCTTTTTCCTCCTTGTCTCCTCCCTTCCTTGCCGGCGGCCGAAGAGGGTAATAGCTCTTCGGCCGCTTCTTTTTTGCTCCCTTAGGCTGCGGTTGGCCGTAGCGGCAGTGTCAGCGTAAAGGTACTGCCACAGTTGGGGGTGCTTGTGACGGTCAAGGTCCCTCCGAGGAGTTGAGCGAGTTTTCTACTCACCGCGAGGCCAAGTCCCACTCCATTGGGGTGGGAGGTCCCTTTCTGTTCGATTTGCCAAAATTCGTCGAAAATCCGCTCTTGATCCGCCGGCTCGATCCCAGGTCCGGTATCCTGCACCCAGATGTCCACGTGCGTATCGTGGACCCGGGTGCCCACCGCGATGTGACCGACCGTAGTAAACTTAAGAGCGTTGCTTAATAAGTTGTCGAGAATCTGGCGCAGACGACCGCGATCCGAGAGAATAGTGAGCAATGCCATTTCTCTATCCCATGTCCGATGAAAAGCTAAGCCTTTGTCTCGGATGGGCTTTTCCCAGTGGTTATAGAGCTCATCGAAGAATTCGCCAAGGGCTATCGGTGCTGTACTGATGTGAAACTCCGCGCGCTCGATGCGGGCAAGGTCGAGCAGGTCGTTGATCAATGTCACCAGGTGGTCCACTGCTTTACGCGCGCGCCCCAGCACTTCCGCCGCTTCGTGATCGATTTTCCCTATCACTCCCTCACGGACGAGTTCGATATAGCCGGCGATAATGTTGAGCGGAGTGCGAAGCTCGTGAGAAACGCTGGCAAAAAAGGCCGATTTCTGCCGGTTGGCTTCCTGTTCACGGCGTAAAGAGTCTTGCAGTTGCGTATAAAGCCGCGCATTTTTGATGGCGT
Organism: Candidatus Binatia bacterium; assembly: GCA_025057295.1. GTDB lineage: Bacteria > Desulfobacterota > Binatia > Bin18 > Bin18 > JANWXO01. The sequence goes on from JANWXO010000227.1 coordinate 4,504, forward strand.
GGACTGCCTGATCGGCCAGGGTCTGCAGAATATGTTCGTCGTCGAGGGAAAAGGTGCGATATGCTGTCGTTGCGACGGTGAGTGCCCCCAAGGGGGTGTGTTCCTGCCACAGTGGTACCGCTAGAAATGAGCGCGGAGGGAACTCGTGGAGCACGCGGTACTTTTCCAGGAGGGGATGGTCCAGGGCGGAGGTATCGGTCTGGCGGATCGCCCGACGCTCGCGAATGACCGTGCCAGTTAATGAATCCGCAAGAGGAATCCGCAGTCCGATCCACTGCGTAGCAGGGCCATAGGCCCCGGCGATCTCTGCTTCATGGTCCGAGATACACAACACCACAGTCGCCATTTCACAGCCGAGCAAACGAGCGCTTTCCTTGGTCACCAATTTCAGAATATCTTGCAGATCGAGGGTCGCAGCGATCGATTGTCCGACGCGCCGCAGTGCTTCCGACTCGCGCAGGTGACGTTCTTGTTCCGCGTATAAGCGGATGTTCACGAGGGCTTGCGCGGTCTGATCCGCAATGCGCTGCAGTAATTCTTCTTTGCGGCGAGAGAGGTCACGCGGCTGCGCCTGCCAGCAGGTGAGGAGGACCCCGATGACACGGTGGGCGGCGCGTAGAGGGATCACCAAGAGGGAAGCATAGCCCAGGTCACGCAGGAGGCGGAAGAGATGGGCAGGAAAGGGCGGCCGAGCCAGGTCTGCCACATGGACCGGCCAGCCGGTTTGGACCACATCCCGCAGCAGGTCGGCTTCGAGGGGGAGACGCCGCTCGTGTAGCGAAGGATCGGTCTGCGTGTAGCATGCGATTGTCTGGTTTTCCGGGGTCAGCAA
>JANWXO010000228.1 GCA_025057295.1 Candidatus Binatia bacterium
CCGCCGTGCTGATGGACACCGCCCTGGTCGCCACCCCGGTCTCGCTGCGCACCCGTTTGGCCACCGCGAAGGCCTTCTGAAAACAGCGGTGGAGAATCGCCCCTAACGTCCCGAGGTTCGCCGAGGTGGTATAGGCTGCCTTCACCTGCCCCAAGATCTGCGGCTCGCCGACGACCATCGAATCGAGACTGGCAGCCACGCGAAAGAGGTGTCCAACCGCTGCTTTGTCCCTATAGGTATAGAGGTGGGGCTCGAACCGCCCGCGTGGGACTTGTCGTTCTTCTGCCAAGACTGTTTTAATCTTCTCCTCGGCAGCAGAAACGTCCGGGGTACAGGTGAGCACCTCCACGCGGTTACAGGTGGACACAATCGCCCCTTCGGCGATGGTCTGCGCATCCACTAAACGGCGCAACACCGCTTCCACTCGCCCATTCTGCAACGCCAGCTGCTCGCGCACCTCGACCGGGGCACTCCGATGGTTGAGACCGAGCAAGAAGAGCGTGTGACTCGCCTTAGCCAAACTCCCCTCCGTGCCGTCCGGGTAACACCCGCACGCTCAAAAAGGAAATCAGCAACACAGCAAAACACACAATCGTCAGCGTGGCAGCCCGACGACCACGCCACCCGATGCTGCGGTAGTGCAACAAGAGCGCATACAATATCCACGTCACCAGTGAAAGGACAGGACGAGGCTCCCAGATCCAAAACTGTCCCCACGCGTACTCAGCCCAAATGGCACCGCTGAGGATGCCGAATGTCAGCAGCGGGAATCCCCACGCCAGCGAATGGTAATTGAGGTTATCCAGGGTTTCGAGCGATGGGAGGTGACGAAAGAAAGCGAGTCCCTTTTTGCCCTTTAACAACCGTTCCTGAATGAGATAGACCACGCTGGTGCTGAAGGCCACACCAAAGACCGCATTGCCCAGAAACGCTAAAACCACGTGGATCGGTAACCAGATGCTGTGTAAAGCCGGCGGCAGGTCGCGGACCTGGGAATAAAAGACAAACGCCCCTAAGGTCAAAACGAACGCCAAGGGACTCACCACCACTCCCAAGATAGCGACCGGAGCCCGGAGCTGGACTAACAGACACACCCCCGTCATAAGACAGGTAAAAAACGACACTGCCTCGTAAAAATCGGTGACCGCAATATAGCCAGCCGCGGCAGAACGCGCAGCAATAGCACCAGCATGAGCAACAAAGGCACCGCACAGCAGCGCAGGACCGAGTCGATGTAGCACCCGCTCTACCGACAGGAGCGACACAACAAACGCAGCCGTGCTGAGCAAATACGCCAGCAGTGCGAGCTTCAGTAAAGGGAGTTCCATCAGAGCGAGAGACCTAAGCCTTTAAGGGTACACGACTCTGCCACCGTGCGCTGTAAAAGCGTGTCGATCTCCTCGACCTGCCGCTCCCGAACATACTCCACTAACGGGGATTCGGCTAGAGTGGTGAGCAACCGCCGGCGCGCTGCCGCCGGCATACCGTGTGTCTGCATCCATTCCCGCACGCGAGCGAGTAGGCGTAGCGTCCATTCGTATTCTGGACCGAACTGCTGTTCCAAGACACGCCGTATTTTCCCCGCTAGTGCTGGACTGGTACCCGCGGTGGAAACGGCGATGGTCAAATCACCCCGAGACACCACTGCCGGAACAATGAACGAACACAGCGCCGGCTGGTCTACGACGTTGAGCAACGCACCCCGCGTCGCCGCTTCGTGCGCAATGCGGCGATGGAGTTCCGCATCATCAGTAGCAGCAAAAATGAGGACAAAATCCTGCAGATCACCCGGGCGGTAGGAACGCTGATGCACCACAATCGCTCCAGCTTCTCGCCATCGGTGCAGCTGCGGTGTCAGTGTCGGGCTCACGACAGTCACCTGCCCCCCGGCCTGTAGCAGAGCAGCTACCTTTCGCTCGGCAACCGCCCCTCCTCCAATCACCAAGCACGGACGGCCACGAAGGTCAAGGAAGAGAGGATAGTACTTCATACACCCTGCGCAGCAGGGATATCCTACCACACAGGCTGGAGAGGAGAAAATCGCCCTTTCCCGGTGTGAGCACAGGGCTTCTGTACCACCGACCACGGTGCGCGCAGCGCAGGAGAGCCGCGAACTGCGGGGACAGAATCTCGCCCTATGTGTCCCTGATCACACGGTTGGTTGGGACGCGCAGAATCTGGCCGGCTTGCAGGCGTCTCACATTGCTGACACCATTGAGACGTCTCAACACCTCAGGCGTCGTGTTATACCGTCGCGCGATCTGATGCAGTGTTTGCCCCTGACGGACTTTGTGCGTTACATAGGCAGGCTTTTTCACAACACGCTTTGTCCCGATACTCTTTTTGCCCGGTGTCGTGTCGGTGCCGCCTGTTTTCGCACTGGCTTGTAGCAATGTCACTGGCTGGTCACTGCCCTGCTGCGCCGTCTCCAGCTGCCCCTCAGTCTTGCTCCCGGTGCGTACCGGTACCCGTAAGGTTTGCCCTACCCGTATCTGTCCGCCCGATTTGAGCCCGTTCAATCGCACCAGGGCAGCAGTCGTCGTCCCGTGCTGCCGGGCGATGTGGGCGAGGGTTTGACCGGGCCGGACCTTATGCAGAGCAAAGACAGCGTTCTGGCTCTCCGCCTTATACTGCGGCGCAAGCGCAGCATAACGTTGCAAGAAGAGAGGAGCAGTTCCTGCCGGGACCCGCACCCGATAGCCCCGCGGAATCCGTGCCCGGCCGGTGCGGATAGGTTCTTGCAAGGCAGGGTTGAGAGCAAGAATCTCGTCCGTGCTAGTATTCGCGCAGTACGCGACATGCTGCAGGGAGAGGTAGTGCTCGAGGCGGACTTCATCGTACCTCAGCGGTGGCTCCAGTCGCAGGGGACCGAAATAGTTCTGATAGTCTCTCTCGACCTCGAGGGCAGCAAGAAACTCAGGGTAGAAGTTTCGCGAGGCAAAGCCAAATCGCTCACCCCGATAGAGACGGATGATCTTGTCGATATCGGTCGTGCCAAGGGTCTTAACCGCCTTGGCTACCCCATAAGGACCGTGATTGTAGGCGGTGATGGCAAGCGGCCAGGTCCCCAGCATGGCATAATTTGTTTTGAGCAGCCGGGCGGCGGCACGTGTGGAAATGAGCGGATCACGACGCTCATCGATCGCCCCATCGATGCGCATATATAACCGTCCGGTCGCAGGGATAAACTGCCAAATCCCCGCCGCTCCTGCTTTCGAATAGGCACGCAGGTTGAAGCACGATTCAATTAACGGCAGTCGTGTCAGCTCTACCGGGAGTCCTTCCTTGCGGAAGATCTCTTCCATCTCGTGCAGATACCGGCGCGAGAGACGAATTCCTTCGGCGAAACGCTCGCGCAGCCCGGATTGCGAGCGGAGGCGTCCTTCCTCCGCAGCCTTGCGAAATTTCTCTGGATCCCGGACGTCTTTATAGAGATTCCAGATCTTCTTCTCTTCATGGGTCAGGCCGCTGTCATCCCCACCACGGGCGTGTAACCTCAGCAGGAGAGCACGGATCCTTTCGAGCTCGCGCTTCGTCTGCGCCGCCTTAAATTGCTCGATCGTCATCCCGTCGAGCAGTCCCGTTTCGTCCAAAAAGGGTCGAAAATCGAGAACAGTGTATACCTTATCGAGGTCCTCGGTGTCGTGGATGACCACCTGCCATTCCGAATACTGCGCGAAGATCTTCTTCCAGAATTCGACCTGCGGTTTGAGAGCTGGGGGGTAGGGAAAATAGTGAGGGAAGCGAGAGCCCTGCATGCCGTCATGGCCGTGCTCTTTCGCATCACTGACCCCAGCAAGCAGCGCTAACAGAGACAGGACCAATACCACACGTACCCTCATCATCAGCGACCCCCTTGGTCGTGGCGTGCGCTTGCCGTTCTTCCCCGGCACGGGTGCCTGTGTCGGTTTCGTACTGTTCCTACCAACTACAATACGACAAGTGGCTTTTGACTAGCAAATGGCCGGGATGAGTGCAACTCTCTCTTCTCTCGCCTGGCTACTTCTTTCTCGTCCCCAAGTACGCTATGAGGGGAGGACAATTTCACCGTCTTGGAGGACCTCGTCTTGACCGTCCGCCCTCTCGACCTCGTCCGTGCGGCGATCCGCCGCATGCAGGGATATGTCCCTGGGGAACAGCCCCAGGACAAACGCTACATTAAGCTCAACTCTAACGAAAATCCCTACCCTCCTTCCCCCCGCGTGACTGCTGCCCTGCGGCGCGCCATTGGCGACGATCTCCGTCTCTATCCCGACCCGCTGGCCGACCGCCTGCGTGACCAAGCGGCAGCGGTGTATGGCTTGACCCGCGAACAGATCCTCGTCGGGAATGGCTCGGACGAGCTGCTGACGATGCTGATGCGCACCTTTGTCGGTGCAGGCGATCGGGTTGCCTACCCAGTGCCGACCTACAGCCTGTACGACGCTTTAGTGGCGATGCAAGAGGGTGAGGCTGTGCGTATCCCTTTCCCGGCTGACTTCTCTCTCCCGCCGCAGCTCGCCGACACCGACGCCAAACTCATTTTTCTCTGCCACCCCCATGCTCCTTCCGGCACTCTTCCTCCTCTGTCGACGGTTGAAACCATCGCACAACGTACGCGCGGCATCTTGGTGATAGATGAAGCGTACATCGATTTCGCCCACGAGACCGCCCTCCCCCTGTTGCACAAGTACCCCCATGTCATCCTCCTCCGCTCTTTTTCCAAGTCGTTCTCTCTCGCCGGTTTGCGCATCGGCCTCGCTTTTGCGCATCCCAGCCTGATTCAGGAACTCCTCAAAGTCAAAGACTCCTACAACGTCAACCGCCTCAGCCTCATCGCTGCCAGCGCCGCCCTGGAAGATTACGCATGGATGCGGCGCAACGTCGACAAAATTCGTGCGACCCGCGGTCGCCTCACGCAGGCGCTGCGGGAGCTCGGATACTTCGTGTACGACTCGCAGGCGAACTTCGTGCTCGCACGCAAACAGGGCATAAACCAACAGCCCATCTATCGAGGCCTCAAGGAAAGAGGCATTTTGGTGCGGTACTTCTCTTCGCCCGAGTTGTATGATTGCCTCCGCATCACGGTGGGAACAGATGAACAGATTGACCAGTTACTGGCCAGTCTGAAACAACTGATCTCGTAACCCGTCGAGAGCGGCCCCCATACTGTCTCGGAGCCTCGCCTCGTATACACAATCCGTTACAGGCTGGAAGGAGCGCGCGCAGCGCTTCGCGTACACGCGAAAGGTGCAAACGGGTAACAGGTTCTCAGCCGGTCGCGGTCTTCCCTCACCTGTGCAGGATCATCGCGGTGTTGGGTACGCCGTTTCCCGACGCGACGAAGGCGATCTC
>JANWXO010000229.1 GCA_025057295.1 Candidatus Binatia bacterium
AGACCTCGACCAAGTCAAGCTGTTTGTTCTCGGCCAAGCGCAACGCTTCACTCAGGGGCAGGACCCCAATCTGCTTCCCGTCAGTGTCGATGACCCGTACCTCGCGCGCACGGATCTGCTGGTTGATGCGGATTCCTCCTTCTTTGACTATGGCACACCTCCCGGCCCACATGCAGTGGCGAGGCGGGAAATGAATTCCTCGANACTGAGCGGAGGAATCTTTTCCCCCTTGCGTCCTCTCGGGGCCACTGTCGCTGTACTCACCTCTTTATCGCCAATGACCACCATGTACGGCACCTTTTGGACTTCTGCTTCACGGATCTTGTAGCTGAGCTTTTCGTTGCGGAGGTCTAGCTCAACGCGGAACCCGGCTTGGGTAAGGCGGTCGCAAACTTGGCGCGCATATGCTTCATGTGTCTCCATCACCGTGAGAATCCTCACCTGGACCGGTGCGAGCCACAAGGGGAAATCTCCGCCACAGTGTTCGATCAAGACCCCGAGGAAGCGTTCGACCGAGCCAAGTACCGCGCGATGAATCATCACCGGCCGAGCTTCTGTTCCGTGCGGCGTGGTATAGGTCAGATCGAACCGTTCCGGCAGCAGAAAATCGAGTTGGATGGTGGCCAACTGCCACGGGCGGTGCAATGCATCGAAGACGATGAAGTCGATTTTAGGCCCGTAAAATGCTCCTTCTCCTGCGTTGACATGATACGCGATCTCGTTCTGCTGCAATGCCGCGGCAAGTGCCGCCTCGGCTTTCTCCCACGTGGCGTCATCACCGAGCCGCTTAGGCGGACGGGTGGAGAGCTCAAAACGAACGTCTCCAAAGCCAAAGGTGCGGTAGACCTCCTGGACCATGCGGATCACACCACTCACTTCCGCCTGGATTTGCTCAGGCGTGCAAAAAATATGCGCGTCATCCTGAGCAAAAGAACGAACGCGGGTCAACCCAGAAAGCACCCCCGAGCGCTCGAAACGGTGCAGCCGTGAGAAGTCAGCATAGCGCAGCGGCAGGTCACGGTACGACCGTTTTTTCGCTGCGTAAATGTATGTGTGACCGGGGCAGTTCATAGGCTTGATCCCAAAACTGCGCCCCTCGACCTCGGTGAAAAAGATGTTCTCTTTGTAGTTGTCGTAATGGCCTGAGCGGTGCCACAGCTCTACGTCGTAGATCTGGGGGGTAATGACCTCCTGATACCCGTAGCGCCGATATAAACGGCGCATGTAGGCGATCAACTCGTTGTAGAGGAACGCCCCTTTGGGATGGAAAAACGGACTGCCCGGCGCTATAGGGTGAAAAGTAAACAGGTCAAGCTCTTTCCCGAGGCGGCGATGATCGCGCCGCTTCGCTTCCTCGAGAAGGGCGAGGTGTTGATGGAGCTCCTTCTCGGTAGCGAAGGCGGTCCCGTAGATCCGTTGGAGCATCTCGTTGCGCTCGTCTCCACGCCAATATGCCCCAGCGACCTGCGTCAGTTTGAAAGCAGGGATGCAGCCGGTGGTCGGCACATGCGGGCCGCGGCAGAGATCGATGAACTCTCCCTGGCGATACAAGGATACGGTGTCGTCAGGAATGCCTTCGATGATCTCCACCTTGTAGTGTTCGCCCATCTCGCGGAACAGCCGGATCGCCTCTTCGCGCGTCATCTCTTCGCGTACGACCGTTAGGTTCTCAGCGACAATCGTGCGCATCATCTCTTCGATGCGCTCGAGATCTTCCGGGGTGAACGGCCGTTCATGCTTGAAGTCGTAGTAAAAGCCGTTTTCGATCACTGGACCGATGGTGATTTGCACCTCGGGAAACAGCCGTTTGACCGCCTGCGCCATGAGGTGGGCACTGGAGTGGCGGATGACCTCAAGCCCCTCAGGCGAACGAGGTACCACCGGAGCGATTTCACAATCCGTCATCAGTGGGCGGGAGAGGTCGATGACCTTCCCATTCACCCGAGCGGCGATTGCAGACGGCGGGGAAAAGAATTCTCCTGGGGTGGTACCGACCGGAACGGTGCGTCTATCGCCCCCCGGCAAAATGACAGTAATCGATGGGTTCAGCTCAGGCATAAGAACGAAGAAAGGCATCTTGCGGCGATGCCCTTCCTGTTGCTCTTCGGTGTGAAGAGGTGCTGCTGCGGGTCGTACACTGGCTCGGTTGCCCCATGGTCAGTATGAATAGGCACGGGCGGACTTGAACCGCCGACCCCTTCCGCGTCAAGGAAGTGCTCTCCCAAACTGAGCTACGTGCCTATGCGGTTCGCCTTTGCACACTGCTGGGTAACAATTTTCCCTTGCAGTGTCAAGGAAAACACACGTCATGCGTCGCGGACCACCTGCACGGTGACGTTGCCCCGCACTCCCCCACTCAGCTGCACCGGCACGGTATAGGTCCCCAATTGCTTGATTGGCTCTGCCAAGAGGATCTTGCGGCGATCGATGGCAATCCCTTGGGCGGTGAGCGCCTTTTCAATATCCAGATTCGTTACCGATCCGAAAAGCCGCTCTTCCTCTCCTGCCCGTGCTTTGATCACCACTGTCACTGCTGCCAGACGCTCGCTGAGCGCCTGCGCATGACGTTGCTCCCGCTCGCGCTTCGCCGCTGCCATGCGTTTCTGGTGTTCGAGGATGCGCACGTTGCGCCGGTTGGCTTCCACAGCAAGGCCGCGGGGAAGCAGATAATTTCGGGCATACCCGTCCCGCACCTTGACAACATCACCTGTCACACCAAGATTTGGTACATCTTCTTGCAGAATCACCTCCATACTGCTTTCCTCTCTCTGCTCGCCCCAGGGCACACAAGGTTTGCTTCCCCCAGACAGAGGGAACCCTCTGCCGCTCGTCGTGCCCCGTTTTGCAAGTTAGATTTTTGTCGACGTGTAGGGTAGCAACGCAATGGCGCGCGCTCGCTTGATCGCAGTCGTCAGTTTGCGTTGATGCCACGCGCAGGTGCCAGTGATACGGCTAGGAATGATCTTGCCCCGCTCGGAGATAAAGTCTTCGAGGACACGCACGTCTTTGTAGTCAATTGCCGCTTTTTTGTCTGCACAAAACCGACACACTTTGCGGCGTAAGCGTCGCCGAGCGGGGAATTTATCGTCAGCGACTTGTCCCCGTCTCACTTTGCCTTTTTCTGCCTTTGCCATACCGATTTCCTACTGTTCTCAGCCTTTCTCTGGTGTTTTACCTCCACCCACTGCCGTCTCCGCATAGGCGGAACCCCCTATGCACTGTATCGTGCTTCCCGCTGATCCTGGGGGAAAGGGTTACTGTTCTTCTGCACTCGGTTCCGTTACGTTTGCAGGCATCGGTGGTGGTGATTGAACAGCGTGTGGCTGCGGCGGAGTCGCGGCTGTCGAGGCGGGACGGACAACCGACAAGAACCGGAGTACATCTTCGTTCAGTTTGAGATTCCGTTCCAACTCCTTCACCACTGGAGCTGGGGCTGTATACTCCAGGCGCACGTAGTAGCCCCGCGTCTGTTTTCTGATCTGGAACGCTAACTCTCGCAACCCCCACTCTTCTATCTGTGTCACCGTCCCGTGCGCGTCCTCGATGATTTTCTGCATCCACGCAGTCAATTCTTTGATCCGCGCTTCGGGCAGCTCTGGGCGCAGGACACAGAGGGTCTCATACTGTGGCATGCGATCCTCCACGCTGCATTAGACATGTCCTCCGTAACTGAATTTATGGGCTAGCCCGTTGTAGTGGCAACTCATCCGGCCAGCCAAAAGTCTTACTCCACTGTATTAAAGCGCGCCATCGCTTTTTCGATGCCCTCGCGCAAGAGCGTCTCGACCGCATCAGCAGCTCGCTCTATGGCGGGAAGAATAAATGCTTCTTCGGACTGAGTAAAGGGCTGCAGCACATAGTCGGCAGGGTCTTGTTGGGGAGGGGGACGCCCGATACCGATCTTGACCCGAGCAAAATCTTTACTGCCCAGCGCGGCAATGACCGAGGCGACCCCGCGATTTCCTCCTGCTCCTCCACCACCCCGCTTAATGCGGATACGACCGAGCGGCATATCGAGATCGTCATGGACGAGGATCAGGTCGGCGAGAGTGACGGGGTAGGAGGTACAGATCCGTGCCACTGCCTCTCCGCTGCGGTTCATGTACGTCTGCGGCTGCACCAGCAGAACCTTTTCTCCCTGATAGTATCCCTCCCCGATCAACGAGAGCAGAGCACGGCGGGTGAGCGGGATTGCCCACCGCTCGGCCAAGCGTTCGATGACGCGGAAGCCAAGATTATGCCGGGTGTTTTGATATATGACCCCGGGGTTGCCGAGACCGACAATGATGCGCACACGGCCTGCCTTACCACGTGGGCAACTGTTTGCTCCAGACCAGAATAGGGAGGGGATACCCTCTCTTACGAGTGCCCCAGTTGCTCGTCTTTATGATTTCTTCTCGCCTTCTCCCGGAGTCACTCCTGCAGCTGGTGCGGCAGTCGGGGCACCCTCTGGCGCAGCTTCTTGGGCTACAATCGGCGGGAGCACCGACACGAGAGGATCGTTGGTGTCGTACACTGCTTTGACTCCTGCGGGCAGGGCCAGGTCTGCCACGTGGAGCACGTCATGGATCTGCAACTTCGAGACATCGACTTCCAGGAATTCTGGCAGGTCACGGGGCAGACATTCTATGGTGATCTCGCGACGTAGTGGCTGGAGTACGCCGCCAGCCGTCACCCCTTCGGCTTTGCCGACAAAGTGCAATGGGACTGTAGCCTGGAGAGGCTTATTGACGTCGATCTCATAGAAATCGACGTGCAGGACCTGATTGGTCACCGGATGGCGCTGGACCTCTTTGAGCAGGGCCACTTTGGCATGCAACTGGGCCTCCGGGGAGGTGAATTGAATGAGGTGAGAACCTTCTAAGCCCTCCAGTTTCATGCGGAATTCGTGCGCGTCAAAACAGATCGACGTGGATGGCTTCCCAGGACCATAAAAGATACCGGGCACCTTCCCCTTGCGACGTAAGCGCCCGGCTTTTTCTTTGCCTCTCTCTTCTCGTGGTTCGACAGTAAGTGTGATGGTTTCCATGATTTCCCTCTAGACAAACAAGGAGCTGATCGACTCTTCGTTGTGGATGCGGCGGATCGCCTCTCCCATGAGGTGGGCAATCGACAGCACGCGGATTTTTTCGACCGCCGCTGCTTCTGGCCGTAACGGGATCGAGTTGGTGACCACCAGCTCATCGAGCACCGAGGTGCGGATCCGTTCGATGGCTGGTCCCGAGAGGACCGGGTGAGTGCAGCAGGCAAAGACGGTCTCTGCACCGGCGTCGTGCAGCGCTTTTGCCGCTGTGGTCAGTGTCCCGGCAGTGTCGACCATATCGTCAATGAG